>JAAYGB010000004.1 GCA_012727955.1 Bacillota bacterium | reverse complement strand
CGCCGCTCAGTCAAATCAGCTTCACTCCGAAGAGCTCCACTAATCTGCTTCGCTCGACTTGCATGTATTAGGCACGCCGCCAGCGTTCGTCCTGAGCCAGGATCAAACTCTCCGTGAATCTTTGAGTAGAACCTTAACACAAGCTGTGCTGACATACTGCTTAGTTTTCAAGGATCAAGTTAAAAGGCACTATAGCCTCTTGTCCTAATTTTCGCCAACGCCCGAGGCGTTAGCAAAAACTATCTTAGCATGTTTTCGCCGCCGATGCAAGTGCCAATTTTTCTTTCCCATCAGCACCCTTTCGAGCGGCAAGATGTATCTTATCACGTTACCTTCCTTTTGACAATACCAATTTTTGTCTGCCTGCCTATTTTGCAGTTAGACAGCCCGGCTACCTGAATAGCCGGGCCGTTGCACGTTCTTCATCACCAATGAGCAATAGGTGAATGAGGCCGATGATAAAACCGCCGTTATCGCAGTTCCAAGATCTCGTACTTAATCAAGCCAACGGGAGCCCTAACTTCAACAACGTCGCCTACCTTCTTACCCATGAGGGCTTCACCCACTGGCGACTCCAGGGAAATCTTAGCTTGGGCTGGATCAGCCTCCGTCGAGCCGACGATCGTGTACTCAAACTCATCCCCAAGGTCTAAATCCCTGAGCTTGACGGTAATACCGACTCCGACGGTATCCCTGGGACCATCCTCATTGATGACAACCTTTGCATTTCTCAGGGTCTTTTCTAGTTTGGCGATTCTGCCCTCGATAAAGGCTTGTTCGTTTTTCGCATCATCATATTCACTGTTCTCACTGATGTCACCAAACTCCAATGCCTGCTTGATCCGAGCAGCCACTTCACGTCGCTTCACTGTCTTGAAATACTCCAGTTCCTTCTCCAGATTCTCAAGACCTTCCGGAGTTAGTAGAACTTCCTTTTCCACCGATCTTCTCTCCCATCCAAGCAATTCTTTTCCCCGTCAAAATTCAAGTGTTAGTATATGTGGATCTAGAGCCCTTTATTCTACTAAGTATATTGCTAGACGACAGGTATCAACCTCATCACTTCAACGGGGTGGATCTTCGTGACAATACAAAAACTGTACCTCCCGGGTATATTTCCGAAAAGGCACAGCTGAAAAACTTGCAGCGGAGAATCCCCCCACCTGAAGTAGTGATTCAATTATAGACGCGCTTTTCCACAGCGTCAACCTTTTCCATCATATCATCTAGAGGCTGGCCCTCGGAAAACCACTCTACTCGGGGTTCAAGCCCCATTTGATCTAGCCAATATTCATAGTCACTAACCTGCAATTCCTCGGGTCTCTTGCCCGCCAAAGCAACCAATACCGCTTCCATCACATTGGTTCCAAAGGAACGCCCACCCAAATTGGGAGTGGTCGTAACCAAACACTGAGCCCCGCGCTGCTTCAATAGCTGGACATCTGCCGGCGTGACTGTGTTAGTCAACACAACTTTCCCCGCCAGATCCTGGGGCAGATGTTTCTTGATAAAATGCCAGTCTCCAGCGATCACATCGGCCCACTGGTAATACCTACCATAACGGCATCGACCGTTGTTTACCTCCTGCTTGCTCCCCGTTGGGTAAACCAGGGAGAAGGGCAACTTGCAGATCAGAGGGGCAACGGGCCTGGCCAAGGCGTCCACCGTCTGCAATCGGTGAAGGGGAATGGGCAACCCAACGGCAAACATTAAGTCTCCGTAGATAGTCTTAGCTCCGCAGTCCATCAGGGCCTCTGCCATCCCAAAGCGATCGGCAGCTGACACTAAAAACACCTTAGCGCCTTCGAGTTCTATCCCTAACCGGTCCCTCATGTGATAAACAACCCGGCGCTCTAAGGTATTCTTCAGCCCAGAACCATCGACAATCGGGGTTTTCTTCGCGTAGGAACCGAGTTTGGTTCCCTCCCGAAAGTAATATCGGCGGTTTCCCACCTGAATATACAGATCTATACCCCCCAGACCGAAACAATCAATTTTGCCGTCGAGGTCCTGAATCAACTGTGCAGCCTTCTTTAGGTCCCCGTCAGTACCGATTCTCTCTACGGAAAATCGGTGCCCCAGAACCTCCATCTCTGCTTTGTGATTCCGTTTGGATGATCCGATACTGATACTGACGATCCTTTTCACCAGCGCCACTCCCGTTAGCTAATGTCCCTTAACATGCCTGATAATTTCCCTGATTGCCTCCGGGTCAACGTACACGCTCTTTGTCACCGGAGAAGGACCCAAAGTAACTGCAATCACCGAATCGGCACCTAGTATCCCTTCAACGAGCTCAACGCGCATATCGGAGCCGAGGAAAATCACCCTATCATACTCCCGAAAGTGACCAATTAGCTCTAAGACCTGGTTGAATAACTCCACACTAGATTTGGTGTCGAGGAAGTCCCAGCGTTCGTCATCGGTAAAGATGAGACTATAGTCGACGCCTTCGCTACGGGCAACTTCCAAGAGTTCTTCCTTGTTCTTGATAGGAAAACCAATCAGAGCCACTCTCTTGCCCTTGCGAACTTCACCCAGGGTCTCCAACCGTGAAATGAAAGTGCGATCGGTGCCGATCTGGTTGGCCACCTCTTGCTGCGAACTGCCGGCAGCCCGGGCTTCCAATATTCTGTCGATGATTCGTCTCAACTTCCCGCGACTGATCAACTTATCTCCGATTCTCAAGACATCCAACTCCGTCTGCCCCCTTGATCCCCGGAGAACGTGCACATGATTGTGCCCATCCCTATTCTACCACACATGTCTATCCTTGCATACAGTCCCTGTCAATCCAGCACTTGAGTGGCATATTCCTGTAGGATCTCGTCTAGGTCTGCTAAAGCCGCCACCTGATTCAGCCGCGGGCGCAGGGCCGCGATGTGAGGCGCTCCCTTCAGGTACCATCCAATGTGCTTGCGAAGCTCTTTCATCGCAACGGCTTCACCCTTATACTTGGCCGCCAACCGTCCGTGGGTCCGAATCATCTCCAGCTTATCCGACAACGTAGGTTCTGGTAGCAGTTCTCCTGTCTCCAGATAGTGCTTGATCCGCCGGAACAGCCAGGGATTGCCCCGAGCGGCTCGCCCCACCAGGAGCCCGTCGCATCCAGTTTCCTCTAGCAAGCGTTGGGCCTGTTGGGGACTATCGACATCGCCGTTGCCCAGCACAGGAATTGACAGGGCTTGCTTCACCCTGGCAATCTCGGCGTAGTCGGCTTGTCCCCGGTAGAACTGCTCTCGTGTCCGACCATGAACGGTGACAAAGGCCGCTCCCGCCGCCTCCACCTGCAAAGCGACCTCAACGGCATTAATGTGATCACTATCCCACCCCAATCGGATCTTCACCGATACGGGAACATCTACTGCTTCCACCACGGCGCTTACCACCTGCCGAGCCAGCTCAGGGTCCTTCATCAGGGCAGCACCGTCGTTATTCTTCACTATTTTCGGCGTCGGGCAGCCCATATTGATATCAATAAAATCCGGGCGCAATTTCGCCACCGCGATAGCCCCTTGAGCCATGGTCTCAGGTTCTGAACCAAAGATCTGCAGGGCGATGGGACGCTCTTCTTCGCCGAAGTCCAACAAATCAAGGGTCCGCTCGCTTCCGTAACAGATACCCTTGGCGCTCACCATTTCGCTGACCAGCAGATCCACTCCAAATTCTTTCACAATCTGGCGATAGGCCCGATCGGTGACCCCGGCCATTGGTGCCAATCCCACTATCGGTTGCTTTTTTTTTGTAACAGATCCCTTTGCATCATGTAAACTCCTAACTATCCGTTGTCACATACATGTTATCCTGTCAACATCGGATTAGTCTATATAGGGTTCCTAGCGTGGGGATAAGAAAAACAGCAGGCAAAGTGCCTGCTGAGGTCTATCGGCTCAAAGCCTGATATAGCTAGGGTTACTCTTGTTGCGCCTATTACTCTTCCTCTTGGCTCTTGAGGTTGTACTTTCTCATAAACCTCTCAACCCGTCCACCGGAGTCAACAAACTTTTGCCGCCCGGTGAAGAAGGGGTGACAGGCAGAGCAAATCTCCACCCTGATATCTTCCTTGGTTGAGCCAGTCTCAAACGTGTTCCCACACGAACAGGTAACAGTGGTCTGATAATACTGCGGATGAATATTCTCTTTCACATTCGTCACCTCTTTCCCGCGCCCATCCTATCCAAATTCTTCTCGATTATAGCACAAGTATCCCAAATCACGCAACCATCGTCTACCACCAGTTACCGGATATATTTCAGCGGGTCGTAAGCTACACCCCGCAGTCGAATTTCAAAGTGAAGGTGAGGTCCCGTTGAGTTGCCGGTGTTTCCGCTATAGGCAATAATCTGTCCTCGTTTCACTCTCTGTCCGGCCTTGACTACTAACCGACTGTTATGTGCGTAACGGGTTTCGACACCGTCGCCGTGATCGATGCGAACCAACAAACCATAACCTCCGTTACTGCCGGAGAAGGTAACGATTCCATCGGCGGCAGCCCTAACAATGGTTCCCGTCGGCACAGCAATATCCAATCCCGCATGCAGCCGGCCCCCTCTCGGACCAAACCGGGAAGAGATCCAACCTCCCGACACCGGTCGATCAAAGGCCCGCCTTAGCTTCCCATCGGGACCCACTAGGACATATCTGCTGGCCCGAACGGCTTCCATCCCAGGAATAAACAACTCCTGTCCAATTCGCAATCGGGCTGGATCATCAATACCATTGGTCGAAATTATCTCCGTCGAGGCGACATTAAAGCGCTGCGCTATTTTCCAGATACTGTCTCCTCGCTGGACATGATAGAAAACGCCATCCTGGGTTGGCACCCGAACCTTCTGCCCGATTCGCAACCGATTGGCGTCAACGAAATTGTTGGCAACAATGACAGTATCCAAATTGACCTGATACTTCCGAGCGATATCCCACAATGTCTCGCCGGACTTGACCACGTGATCCACCAAAAGGGGTTTGGCCGCGATCACTGCTTTCTCAGATTCACCACTGTCGGCTAACGCTGCTTCTTGTCCTGACGACTCCTGCTCAGCATCGGGTTCAGGCAGCCCGTCCCCGAGTAATTTCAGAGTCTCCTCTACATCCAGGTCCGAAGTGGCTAGCACTCCTCCGCTGGGCTCTGCTTCCACCTCATCGCCTCCGACAGCAGCCGCGGAGCTAAGACCGTCCACCGGGGTCGTCGCCTCGGTCCCGCCAGTCCCCTCAGCTTCAGTATAGGCCCAAAACCGCAAATTGGAGCCGATACTAGCCTCAGCTTCCCCGTTGGGGCCCCCACGATGTAATAATCCTGAAACCGGCGTTCCTTGAAATAAATGGCGCAAAGGCCCTAAAAAACAGACTACTCCAATAAACAGGCCGGTGACAATGCTAAACCGGAGGAATTTAGTCAGTTTAAGTTTTTTGCGATGTGTTCGATGTCGGTAGTAGTCCATGCCATCCTCCCCACCCAAGCCGTAACGATGATTGTTCCTCGTACTGATTTCTCGGCCTCTGGGATGATCCCTTTTCCCTATTGCTCTTTTTCCAGGAAAAGAGGCCCACCTTGTCCCCATTTCCCACAGCGAACCAATAATAACTGATCCATTTAACTAACCCCAGACACCGTTATTCTCCCTCCCCACCTTTGATCCCATACAGGCCTCCTGCAGGGGCTACCCATTGCTCTATGAGGAACGCACATTCTCGGCAAAGGTGGAATTGAGCACTAGGTCAACTAGCTCTTCGTTGGACTTGGTAGCAGTCAAACGATCGATTAGTAAGTCCGTGGTTTCGGCAGTGCCCAAGGAGCTCAGAGCCTTGCGAAGCAGCCACATCATCTCCAATTCTCTTTCCGACAGCAGTAGTTCTTCCTTTCGAGTTCCCGACTTGTTGATATCTATTGCCGGGAAAATACGTCTCTCCGCCAATCTCCGATCCAGCTGCAGTTCGCTGTTGCCTGTCCCCTTAAACTCCTCATAAATCACATCGTCCATCCGACTGCCGGTCTCAATCAAAGCAGTGGCCATGATGGTGAGGCTGCCGCCTTCCTCCAGGTTCCGGGCGGCTCCAAAGAAACGTTTTGGCCGATGGAGGGCCGCAGGATCTACACCACCGGAAAGGGTACGACCGCTGGGAGGTACAACGAGGTTATGGGCTCGGGCTAGGCGGGTGATACTATCCAGCAGGATCACAACATCCTTGCCATGCTCCACCAAGCGTTTAGCCCGCTCCAGTACCAGATCCGCCACCCGTACGTGATTTTCCGGAGGTTGATCAAAGGTAGAGTTGACCACTATCCCTTTAACGGAGCGCTCCATATCGGTGACTTCCTCAGGACGCTCGTCGATTAGTAACACCATCAACTCTACTTCAGGATGGTTGGTAGTTATACTGTTGGCGATCTTCTTGAGGACCGTGGTCTTTCCGGCCTTAGGCGGTGCCACAATCAGACCCCTTTGCCCCTTACCAATTGGAGTGACCACATCGATTAGGCGGGTAGCTATCTCATCGGGAGATGTTTCGAGGCGAAGACGTTCATTGGGATAAACGGGAGTCAGATCATCGAAGGAGGGCCGTTTACCGGCTTTGTCTGGGTCTAACGTGTTGACTGCCGTAACCCGCAGCAGGGCGTAGTACCGTTCATTATCCTTGGGAGGACGAACCTGACCGAGAATCAAATCTCCGGTTTTGAGATTGAACCGGCGAATCTGGGAGGGAGAGACGTACACATCTTCATTGCCGGGGGTAAACCCTTCGACCCGAAGGAACCCATAGCCATCGGGGAGAATTTCCAAGATCCCTTCCTGTAGTATTAATCCTTCCTGTTCCGTCTCTTTCCGCAGAATCTCGTAGACCAGTTCGCTTTTTTTCATGCGGGAGTAGCCACTTACGCCATTGGATTTGGCTATCTCCTGCAATTGTTGGGCAGTTTTGCCCTCCAAAGCTTCAATATTCACCCACAACCACCTCTACGATCAGTAAGTAATTCAGACATGATAAGTTTCACAAATGGGGTAATAAGCCTTACAAACCAGGAAGACGAAGGACATGGTTGAGAATAGACAAGTAGTCGATAGAAAATAGCCGAGAAGACTTGAGAAACGAGTACGGGGAAGTGACTGTACTCGTTACACAACTCAAAAGGGCCAGGCGGGAAAAACAAAGGCCACACTTATGATTGGCAGGAATGATGGATCCCGTTGGCTACAGTGCTGTGGCCGTTTTCGTGGGCTCAATGCATCTCAACTTACTGGAACAATTCGCCGCAGGGGAATTAATCCCTTTTCATTCGTAGGGAATGAACTGCCGGAGTCGTCCTCCAGCACCAAAGAGTCCAATGCCCTGGGCACCGGGCATAAGGTCAGCTGATGCTCGGTCTACAATTGGGCACAGGACAGTGGTCCCGGTGTTCAAGTCTTGTAGCCAAGCAACTCCCTCCATCGCATCGACGACCTCTACTGGTATGGAATAATAGTATGCATGAATCCCGGCGATGGTGCCTTGGGAGCCGAACACCACAATGCCCTCCTGATAGGCTCCGGGATACGGCGGCTCGAGATCAGACAAGGCCGCCGGCAGGCTGTTGCGAGTAATGGTGGCGCCGTCGCTGACCGGAAACCTGTACTTCTCCCGACTATCCCGATCCCGAAGGACAACTTCTCGGCGGCTGCCATCTACGGCTACAATCTCATAGCAATCCCCTGATTCTCGATGGGCCAAAGCTACTATGGCATCGAGACTGTGATGGGACGCCCACCCCGATGGGACGGCTCCAATCCCCAATACACCCAGCACAAAAACCAGCATAGATACGAATCGAATCCAAGGCTTGCACAAGATAATCCCCTCCCACCTGCCAGTATTGACCGGTGGGAGGAGATTTATACAGGAGAAGTCTCTCCAATCTCAGATTCTAGCTTAATCCTGTTCTAGACTACTGCGGAAGTCCTCGGGCCTCACATCTTCCAGGAAACGAAGGAACTCTTCCTTTTCTTCGTCTACGTCCTCGACAGACTCAACCCGAGTTGCGGGAATCATTGCTCTACTGGCCACCTCTTCGGTCACATAGATGGAAACGCCGGCTCGCAATGCTAAGGCTATCGCATCACTGGCTCGGGAATCAATCTCAACCACGCCGCTGGGAGACGAGACATACAAGAGAGCGTGAAAGGCTCCACTCTCTATGGTAGAGATGACCACCTGGAGCAATCTGCCCTGCAGACTGTTAATGGTATTAAGCAACAAATCATGGGTCAGCGGACGACTAAAACTATGCCCTTCCAGGCTCGCAAGGATAGCTCCAGCTTCATAGGCTCCAATCACGATGGGAAGGTACCTTAGCTCTTCAAGATCCGATAACAAAACCAAGGGATGTCCCGTTTCCCGATGGACTCCAACATATCCCACTTTCACTTCTAACATTGCACCAGCCTCCTTTCCCAAAGGCAGCGCCCTAGCTCCTCCAGCTATCGCCGTTGCTTGCTGTCCATACAGGCCTTAACAAAGGACTTAAACAACGGATGACAACGGTTAGGTCGAGATTTAAACTCAGGATGAAATTGGCTGGCAACAAACCACGGATGATCCTTGAGTTCTACTACTTCAACAAACCGCTGATCTGGTGATAGTCCCGCGAGGAACAGTCCCTTCTCCTCCAGTTGCCCGCGATAGTCGTTGTTGACCTCATAGCGGTGGCGATGTCTTTCATAGACGATGGAGCTATTGTAGGCCTCTCGACTCATACTGCCCTCCGCTAACTGGCAGGGATAGGATCCCAACCTCATCGTTCCACCCAAGGTTTCAATATCCCTTTGTTCCGGCATAAGATCGATTACCGGGGGAGCCTCGTGATCAAACTCTGAGCTATTAGCACCCTCAAGACCACAAACATTGCGGGCAAACTCGATTACCGCACAATGCATCCCCAAACAAATTCCGAAGTAGGGGACCCGATGGGTCCGAGCGTAATGGACAGCAGCGATTTTCCCTTCGATTCCCCGATACCCAAAACCACCGGGTACCAAAATGCCATCCACCGTTGATAGAAGGGCTGCAATTTCATCCTGGCTTTTTGACTCTAACCCCTCGGAGTCAATCCATTCTATCCCCACTTCGGTGTCGTTGGCAATTCCCCCATGGCGCAGCGCCTCCGCTACACTTAAATAAGCATCTGGCAAAGACACATACTTACCAACTATGCCTATGCGGGTTTTCGACTTCGGGTGTTTGATACGATATACCAATTCCTTCCATTCATCCAAATCACAGTTTGAAGCGGAAATTCCCAGCTTGTCCAAAACGATGGCATCGAGTCTCTCCTCATGGAATATCAAGGGCAACTCATAGATCGTCTCCACATCAAGATTGGGAATAACCGCTTCCTCATCAATATCACAAAATAGTGCAATTTTCTTCTTGATTTCATCGGACAATGGCTGTTCGCTACGGCAAACAACTACATCGGGCTGGATTCCGATGCTCCGCAATTCCTTGACACTGTGCTGAGTCGGTTTTGTCTTCAGTTCCTTTGAGGCCGGTACATAGGGAACTAAGGTGACATGGATGTAGATACAGTTACCCCGTCCCAAATCAGCCTTCAACTGACGAATGGCCTCCAGGAAGGGAAGGCTCTCAATATCCCCTACGGTCCCTCCGATTTCAACGATTACCACGTCGAAATCTCCCTCTTGACCAATGCGAATAATCCGATCCTTGATCTCATTGGTAACATGGGGAATCACCTGCACGGTGCCGCCCTGATATTCACCCCGACGTTCTTTGGAAATGATAGTCCAGTAGATTTTCCCCGTCGTCACATTATTGGCCTTGTTCAGATTAATATCAATGAACCGTTCGTAGTGACCCAAGTCCAGATCTGTCTCGGCACCATCTTCGGTAACGAAAACCTCACCATGCTGGAAGGGACTCATTGTACCGGGATCGACATTGATATAGGGGTCTAGTTTTGCCATCGATACCCGCAGTCCTCGACTCTTGAGCAAACGTCCCAAGGAAGCGGCCGTCAGTCCTTTGCCCAGACCGGAAACTACGCCGCCGGTGACAAAAATGTATTTCGTCATGGAGTGGCCCCCCTCGCAATTATCTACAATGTTTCCATTGAATTCTTCGAGCTAGCCCTCGATTGCATACTGCTTTATTCTAAACTAAAAGACTTGTTTCGTAAACAGCGGGTAGTCACGAAAAAGAGGCCCACAAAATGGGCCTGCAGCGGTCTTATCTCTCATCACCTGCAATCGCTCTTTCAGTTAAGCCTTAGTCGTATTTTTTCATGATTTCCTCATAGGCCACGTTCTGAACACAGGCTGTCACTCCACCGAGCAACAAAATTAACCCCGCAGCGATGACAAAGTTGAACACGGTGAAAACCAGCAAGAACAATCCCACTAGCAAGGTGACAACCAAGTTATCTAACACCAACAACGCTGACCTGCGAAAGATCTGAAATACCCCAATGGATTGATGAACCAAAAAGGGATAGGTGTAATTACTCAGCAAAAGGACAAAAACTCCAAAGTACACCCATAGCCCCATCAGTAACTGCCAAAATTTGCTGGTGGTCACCATTCCAAAATAGATGTCAATCACAACTATGAGCAGCAAGATGATGGTAACCAGAAAAACCACCAGTCCTCGACCGAAGTGCCGTCGCCAATACCGAAAAAAGTCAAGCACACTGGCATCCTCGCCGGCGACTATCTGTGCCATCACCCCATGAACTGCTGCCGTTGCCGGTCCGTAGGTCAACACCGTTAAAGGTAGGGCAGCACCAATGATATTGGGATTGGTAATGAAATTGGCGAAGGCAGAGACCAAGACCAAAGGCAAAAACGCGGTAAAGGACCACAGGGTGCTCATCACCAAAACCATTCCAATGTGATCATAGGCGAGGCGCAGAGAGCGTTTGAGAATCTTCCACGACATAGACAGGGACGGACGAGCCATGTGCTTCACTCCTATTGGCAGTCTTCTCCTTAAATAACCCAACAAGACTCTGTCTGAAGCCAGTAGTCATAGGGTTAGTTCACTAAGAAAGAATACCTTCCTGCCTTTTGCCGTGGAAAAAGAATGTTCGCCTGCCCCCTACATTCGCTCGGGAGCATCGATGCCCAGCAGATACAGACCGTTTCTCAGTACTACTCGGACAGCATCGGCCAAGGCCAATCTGCTAGCCTGAATCTCCGGCTCTACACCCAGAACTCGACAATGGGTATAGAAATTGTGGAACAACGAGGCCACTTCATGAACATAGCGAGCGATCCGATGGGGTTCCCGCCGGGTTCCCGCTAGCTCGATTTCTTCGCTAAAGTCCGCTAAGCGTCGCAACAACTCCAGTTCAACGTCTTCCTCAAAGCGCAGCTGGTCGATCCCGGGATAGGGTCGCGCCTGGACTTCCTGTTCCTCTGCCTGACGCAGAATTGAACAGATCCGGGCATGGGCATATTGCACATAATATACCGGGTTATCGGAGCTTTGCTCTACTGCTAGACTCAAGTCAAAGTCCAAGTGGCTTTCCGGACTACGCATCAAGAAGAAGTACCGGGCTGCATCCTTGCCAACCTCGGAAATTAACTCGTCCATCGTCACGAACTCGCCCCGGCGCTTAGACATCCTGACCTTTTCCCCATCCCGGAGTAGATTCACCAACTGCAGGATGATGATCTCCAAGGAGTCTTCACTGTAGCCCAAAGCCTGGACCGCCGCCTTCATCCGGCCGACATAGCCATGGTGATCGGGACCGAGAATGTCGATAACTTTGTCAAAGCCTCGCTGATACTTATTCCAGTGATAGGCAATGTCGGGGGTCAGATAAGTGGGGTTTCCATCGCTCTTCACCAAGACCCTGTCCTTGTCATCGCCGAACTGGGTACTCCGAAACCAAATTGCGCCCTCGGACTCGTACAGCAACCCCTTTTCCCCGAGAACCTCGATGACCTTCTCTACGGCCTTGGCTTCATGGAGTTCCCGCTCCCGAAACCAAACATCGAACTCAACCCCGAATTCCGCGAGGTCCCGTTTTTGTCCCTCTACCATGTGATCGGTACCCCAACGGGTGCAAAACTGCTGTAATTCCTCTAGGGGCAACTGATCTAACTCCGGATGTTCAGTCAATAGTGTCTTGGCCAGATCAATCACATAGTCTGCAGGATATCCGTCTTCTGGGAAGGGAACGTCTTGCCCCTTTTGCTGCAAATACCGAGCTGCAATGGACTTGCCAAAGATCCGAGCTTGGTTACCCGCGTCGTTGACATAATACTCCTTAGTTACATCATATCCCAAAGCCCTTAGCAACCGAGCCAAAGTATCACCAACGGCTGCGGCCCGAGCATTGACCACATTCATCGGACCCACTGGGTTGGCACTGACAAACTCGATTTGAACCCTTTCACCCCGCCCAAGATCGCGCCAACCATACTTATCATCCTGGGCTTCGACCTGGGTTAACACTTGATACAGCCAACTCTTCTTGAGATGGAAATTGATGAACCCAGGGCCAGCCACATCGGTCCGTTCCACTAGATCATCGAGCTGCAAGTAGTTAACGATAATCTCGGCATTCTTGCGGGGCGGTAGTTTGGTATATCGAGATAACAACATAGCCACATTGGTGGCAAAATCCCCGTGTTCCCGCTCCTTGGGAACCTCAATTACAAACTCGGGGATTTCAGCAAATTCCAGTTCACCTGCGGACATCGCCCGGTTCAAAGCCGCCGCGATGCCCTCCGTCAATTTCCCCTTGACTTCCTCTGCTACTCCCATACAATCACCCATCTTTAGAAATTGCCAAAACAGCTTCACGCACCATCTTCGCTACCAAGAACGCCGTAATGTCGCTGCTATCCAGATCTGGAGCCAGCTCAACGATGTCTAACCCAACTACATTGAGCCCCCGCAGATGGCGAATTACCGTTAAAATTTCGGCACTGCTGCAGCCCCCGGGTTCTGCAGTTCCCGTACCCGGTGCAAAGGCGGGATCCACTACATCGATATCAATGCTCACGTACAGGGGCTTGTCCTGCAATTCTTCCCGGACCTTCAGGAAGGGCTCCAGAACGTCGAAGGGGTGGAAGTTACTATGTTTACGGGCCCAAGCAAACTCCTGGGCTTCACCGGAGCGGATCCCAAATTGGTACAAGCGAGTCGGGTTAGCCAGAGAACCAACGGCTTGCTTAATGACGGTAGCGTGGGACAGCCGCTCTCCCATGTATTCCTCACGCAAATCGGCATGGGCATCGAAATGAAGCAACACCAAGTCAGGATATTGCTCCAGTGCCGCCTCGATTACCGGCAAAGATACTAGATGTTCGCCACCTAGCATTAGAGGCTTTTTCCCAGCAGCGAACAATCGGTTTGCCACTTGGCGGGCCTTGTCCAAGGATGCTGCGACGTTGCCATAGTGGACTTCAACATCACCGGCATCGTAAAAGGTTACCTCGGCTAGATCCCGATCAAGGTAGGGACTGTAGGTCTCCAAGGCGTCGGCCACTTCCCGCACCCGCTGAGGCCCGAACCGAGCCCCGGGCCGATAACTGGTTGTAAAATCCATGGGGATGCCAAAGATGACAACTTCACTACCCTGATAATTATCGCTACTTAGCATGTAAGTCATCGGTCGGTCTAGATAGCCCTTGATGCTCTCCAACTCCTCCACCTCCAGTTTGAACCACCACCCCCGCTACCTATGTCAACTATTTCTGTACTATACGGTCCAGCTGCTCCTGCACAAAGGGCGGCAATTGGAAGGCAGCGCGATGTACTTCTTTGGTATAGTACTTGGTCTTCAACTGATCAGCTCGCTCCCAGTTAGCCTCGAGGGGATGGTGCTTCTTCGAACCCAAGGTAAAGCTCCACAACCCACCGGGATAAGTGGGGACACATCCGAGGTACAGCTCGGTAACTGGGAAGTTCTGGGAGATACCCCGGAAGCTCCGCTCGATGATGTCCTGATTGACAAAGGGAGACTCCGTCTGCGCTACCATAATCCCCTCGGCAGTCAGAGCCTTGTACACATTGGCATAGAACTCTTCGGTAAACAGCCCAAAGGCAGCCCCGACGGGATCCGTGGAATCGATGAGAATCACATCGTAGTAGTTTTCCATCTCAGCGATATGCGCGATGCCATCGCCGACGATGATCTTGACTCTTGGATCCGAAAGCCCAGCGGCAATCTCCGGCAGAAACTCCTTCGAAGCTTCAATCACTCGGCCATCAATCTCCACTAGAGTAGCTTCCTCCACCGAAGGATGCTTCAACAGTTCCCGAATCGAGCCACCATCTCCACCGCCGATTACCGCTACCTTCTTCGGTTCTGGATGGGTAAGCATTGGCACATGGGCCATCATCTCATGATACACGAACTCATCGTCGATAGTGGTCTGCACCACTCCGTCTAGCAGCAGCATTCTCCCGTACTGCTCTGTATCTACTATAGCTAGATGCTGAAATTCCGTCTGTTCTTGGTGCAATATTTCCTTTACCTTAAATGAAATACACAGCGAATCGGTCTGCTTCTCTGTTACCCACAGTTGCATGACGATCAGCCCCCAATCCATCCAAGTAATCTGGGACTTGGACTTGCCAAAAACCCAGTGATTAGTATATCACTAAAATCTAGCAAAATGAATATAAAGGCACGGGCTACTCCTTTCCCCGTAATCGCACCTGCCATATCACCGGAACTGGGTGGGAACCATCTCCCTGCAGCAGGTTCAATTGATGGGAATGCAGAGCAATCCCCCAACCCGAGGGGTGCCAGACTGCTAGGGACTCCGTCGCGGCCTGGGTGTGGGTCAAGTTGAACTCATACCACTCCCCGGCAATAACCACGAAGACATCGAGATGCTCCTCATCTCCATAGGGGCGACAATAACTGAGGAATCTCCCATCCCCAGACCACTGCATCGCCTGACCCTTCGCGGAGAATACCTCCCGAAAGCCCTCTGTCTCATACACTTGAATTGCCCCTTTGGTTTGTACGGCCAAGTAATCACCGGAAGGGGCCCAGGCCAAAGTCTCCACGGGGGCGTCACCCTTGATGCCCACCGCCTGTCCCGTCTTAGTATTATATACCCAAGCCCGTTCCTTTCGAACAAATGCCAACTGACTTCCATCGGGGGAAATCACCGGTTCTCGAGCATCAGTGAGAATAGGCAGCCAAACATCGGCGTAGCCCAGATAGGCCCAGATCATGCCGTCTCGATGGGCGTACAGAATGTCTCGTTCCCGCTGATAGCTGAGCCCACCGGAAAACCTACCCTTGCCCAAGGCCCGTTGCTCTCCCGAGGCAAGATCCAACCAAACCAGTTCATCCTCAGTCTCCGTTGCCTGAATGTAGACGAGCTGATGGGGCGTAAGCCACAAATAGGCCTTCACCGCCGACTCCGCCGGCACCACTGCCTTCGCCTCCAGCCCATCCCACACCCACAATCCCTGCTCAGCATGCAGCCAGGCTAAACGGGTTCCATCGGGAGAATAGCTCAAATGGGTAACAGTGCCCTCCCCGGGGAACTTGGCGTCCCACTGGGCCTTCATCAAGTCCACCGGGGCCAACTTAGCGTCTTCCTCAGCATATGTACGGTAGACATCGAGATCCTGTAGGGCAGCATAGGGATAGTAGTGGGCCAAGATCCTGTCATAGGACCAACCCGCCGAAGCCAGCTCCATCGCGCCGGCCTGGGACAATCCCAGTCCGTGCCCCGAGCCCCAACCTCGGAGGATGACCTGGGAAAGCTCTCCCTCCCGATAGATCTTATCGATAGTAAAACGAGTGCTGGGCAATAGGGTACCGTCGGTGGTCAGCAACTGGCGAATCCTGTCCCTGGTGCCCACGGCTCTCCCCTGATCCGTTACCAGGACCAATTCCGTCACCCGACCCGAGGGACCCCGGGCGGCGACTACAACGTCGAGAACCTGCCGAGCCCCTTGCCCAGGATCTGCAGTTTGCAGGATCCGCAGCAGCTGGTCTTGGGTGAATTCCCTCTGCCACCGATAGGTATTATGGCTGGTCCCCAAGGTGCCCTCGATTTCGTCAGCCACTTCCTGCCGGCCCAGGACGTAGGGAACATTACCCTCCCAGACCTCCTGGGGAAAGGCCGTATGCCCCCCAGCGTTGGAATGAAACAACGCCCCAACAATCTCTCCGCCAAAAACCAGCACCTGTCCCGAGGTAGCCTTGACCGCCTGACGAATCGCCGGGTTCTCCCTTTGGGATCCATAATAGGCCTGGGACATCACTGTCCCCACCAAATCAAAGTCCTTCTCCCCGTATTGCCCCAGATGATTGATGGCATAGCTCCGGGCCGCGACGGCTTGAGCCATCAAGGCCTGCATCTGCTCGGGGGTAGCGTTCCCCATCTCCGCGGCAACAACTCCATAGAGATAGTCATCAAGGGCAATGACATTAACCACTGTTAGAGCCAGATCACCATCGACAAAGATGTGAAGGTCACCACGGTAAGCCCGTCCCGACACCACAACCCGGGATTGGGGATCTTGGGGAACTACCTGCAATTCCTGCAAGTCCTCAGGCAAGTCCCATCCCGCCGCGGTGATGGCTGCCCTACCCTGGGCTGTGTAGTGATGACTGACAGTCCAAGCATCGGGAAATCCCAGTTCAGCCAAAGGCGGCTTGGCACTTTCAGCCTGTTCCGGAGTGGGGAAATTCCCTACCTGCACCTTATACCAGGGTTCAGCAACAACCACATCCACCGGCCAGGATACCCTTCTCTGCAGCTGAGCTGCCATCGCCTCCGCGGCTTCCCTGTCCCGGTTAGCCTGCACCTGAAGGCGATAGACCGTCTGCCGGCCCCGGGCACCCGCGGATCTCACCAGAGATACCACTAGTTCTTCGCCCGAGGACAGTTCACCGAGAATCTTCCCATCGGTGGTCAGCAACTGCAAACTACCCTGGGCCTTGACAGCCACAGACTCCTGGGACTGAGCCAGGCCGATACGAATGCGTTCCCCTGAGGCAAGAAACTCCATCACCTGCTGTGGGGTAGCAGCCTCGACGGCTCCTGCCACCACACACAAGAAAATAACGATAGTTATGAGTCCATGAAGTGGTTTAACCATGCCTTATCCTCCCCTCGGAAGCTGCTGCAACCACTACTAATACCAAGTTCTAGATCCATATCCTCAATCCATTTCCACACCACTATCATCAACTCCTTTCCCCCTGACAGCCAGGAAAAGGTCTGGTTACCGGCAGCGTTGCGTAAACTGTACCACCGGCAATTAATCTCGGCTGAGAACAGCCAAAGAGGTGAGCAACATGAGAGAGCGGTGGACTTGGGCGGCAATCATCGCAGGGCTGGCAGTGGTGATGGCTATCCTATCCCAGCTGCCCGCCATTTCTCAGCCCAAGCAGGCAGCCTCAAAGGAAGAGGCACTAGTTTTGGCCCTGGCCAGCGCCTATCCCAATTACCAACCGGACCGGGGACAACCACTGGAGGTAAGGTGGCTGGATTCCGCGTTGATACCCAATTCTACTCATGGCCAATTGGTCTTGGCTGGCACGATACTGCCCCACGATGGCTTCCTCTCAGTTTTTGCGGCCAGGTCTCCTGAAGGCTACCTACTTCTCGACGTTGTCACCGACATGGCCCATATTGATGAAGTGTCAGAGGTTCAGGCCATCGGCGATGCAGCGCCGGAGCTGGCGGTAAGCCAAACCCTCGATCAATTGGTCGGAGCCTTTTTCAAAATCACCGTCCATTCCATCTTCAAGTGGTCCGATACAGAGAAAAGGCTGGTACAAATCTGGGAGTACCCGACGGAAATTGAGGCCTACGACATAACGACAGATTTGTCTACCAAGGTAACCAAAAGGGCCCAGCTCCAGATGGAGCCGAATCGGATTTTAGTCTACGAAACCGCCACCACTTGGCAAAGAGACTCCCCCGACGGAGCGTACCAGGCACTGGGTACAGAAACAAAAAAGATGCGGTACATCTGGTCGGCAAAGGATTTTACCTTTGTCCTCGATGACACCGCATCCAACTAGGGGACACTATGCCCTGCTTAGATTCTCGTTGTCATTAATACCGTTCCATCTCGTTGACGCAAAGTAGCAGTAATTACTCCCTCATAGGTCTTGTCTCTCTCAAAACTAGTTCCATCGGTGAAGGTTAGAACCACCGCGCCATTCTCCAAGTTAGCACGGGCAATAACCTTGCCCACTAAGGCCTTTTCCATTGGGCTGATGTTAGTCATGGCTAAACCTTCCCTTCTCCAAGACCAAGGCTTCCGCCGTCGGCCCCTTAGTCCGCTCCAAAAAACCGTTGGATCTCCTCTTCCGCTGCCTCGGGAGAATCGGACCCGTGAACCAAGTTATTAGGCAGCTCACAGGCATAATCTCCCCGAATCGTTCCCGGGGCCGCCTCTACTGGATTGGTAGCACCCATGAGATTGCGCACCTGAGCGATGGCGTCGGGACCAGAGAGCACGGCAAAGACCACGGGACCCGAGGTGATAGATTCGATTAAACCCGGGAAAAAGGGCTTATCGGCATGATGCTTGTAATGCTCCTTGGCCACCTCTTCACTAATCCGGCCGACTTTAAGCCGTACAATATCCAAGCCCTTTTGCTCAAATCGCCGTAAAATTTCCCCCGTCAATCTCCGTCGAACACCATCGGGCTTGACAATTACCAATGTTTTTTCCACGGCCATGTGCAACAACATCCCTTCTTCAATTCTAATGCAACTTCCCTGGCTTTGAAACAGACCGGAAACCTATCTTGAACCTTCCTTCAACTATCTAGAAGAGACCGGTGACGTTACCCTCGGCATCAATATCAATGGCCTCCGCCGCGGGTCTCTTGGGCAAACCGGGCATCGTCAACACGCTTCCCGTCAAGGGAACCAAGAATCCAGCCCCCAGGGATAGTCGAATCTCCTGCACGTGCAACCGCCAACCCACCGGAGCTCCCTTGCGACTGGGATCATCGGACAGGGAGTGTTGGGTCTTGGCAACACACAGCGGCAGATTCTCCACTCCTAGCGCCTTGATATCCCGCAGATCCCTTTGGGCTTGCTCGCTGTAATCTACACCATCGGCTCCGTAGATTTCCGTCGCCAGAATCTCTAACTTCTCCTGCACCGACTGGTTCCAATCATACAGAGGACGAAAGTCTGCTTCTTGGGAATCTAACACCGCAAGAACGGTCTGTGCCAACTCGACACCACCCTCTCCCCCTCGGGCCACAACCTCCGATACCGCCGCAGGTACCTGCAAATCCCGACAATAATCCCGAATTAACTCCAGCTCTTCCTCGGTATCGGTGGGGAAGCGGTTGATGGCAACAACCACCGGCAGACCAAACTTGCGCAGGTTCTCTACATGCTTTTTCAAATTGGCTAACCCTGCCCGCAGGGCGGGAAGATTCGTCTCCCTCACCTGCTCCAAGGATACACCGCCATGCATGTTCAAGGAGCGGACCGTTGCCACCAAGACCACTACATCGGGACGAAGTCCGGTGTATCCATGGACGATATCAAAGAACTTCTCCGCGCCCAGATCGGCAGCAAAGCCGCCTTCGGTCACAATGTAGTCCGCGAGCTTCAGGGCTAGACGGGTGGCAATTACCGAGTTGTTGCCGTGGGCTATATTGGCAAAGGGCCCACCATGAATGAAGGCCGGTTGCCCCTCTAGGGTCTGCACTAGGTTGGGCTTGATGGCGTCCTTCAGCAGAGTTGCCATGGCGCCCTCGGCCTTAAGCTGATGGGCAAAAACCGGTTGTCCATCAAAGGTATATCCCACCAACATCCGCCCCAGCCGCTCCTTCAGATCTACTAGATCGGTGGCCAGGCACAGGATAGCCATCACTTCCGAGGCAACGGTGATATCAAAGCCCGCTTCTCGCATCACGCCATTTGCCTTCCGGCCAAGACCCACCACAACCTCACGGAGGGCACGATCATTCATATCGACGACCCGTCGCCACAGAATTCGTTTCGGGTCAAGACCCAATTCATTACCCTGATATAGATGGTTATCGACCATCGCGGCCAACAGGTTGTGGGCCGCTCCTACTGCATGGATGTCCCCTGTGAAATGGAGATTGATATCCTCCATGGGCAGCACTTGCGCATACCCACCACCGGCGGCTCCGCCCTTAATCCCAAAGGTCGGACCCAAAGACGGTTCCCGCAAACAAACGGCAACCTTCTTGCCCAAATACCCCAGGGCCTGGGTTAACCCAATGGAAGTACAGGTTTTTCCCTCCCCTGCCGGAGTGGCGGTGATCGCCGTAGTATAAATCAGCTTACCGGAGGGTCGAGATTGAACTCGCTGGTAAACGTGACCGGCAATCTTGGCCTTATAGTTGCCGTAGCGCTCCAGATCCTCCTCGGCAAGACCGATGGCAGATGCAACCTCTCCGATGGGCTTGAGTTGAGCTCGTTGAGCAATCTCAATATCACTGAGCAACGTATTACCCCCCTACCGGGCGCCGGCCCCTTCATCTACCGGAAATCCCTGGTTTTTCCTTAACTCATTCACCATGGCAGATTCAGTTCCTGCCCGGTAATGTCGGCCGGTCCAGTAGGTGATCGGTAAAGGCCAGCAATAGGTGACGGCTTGAGTTGTCGGGAACTTGGCCCAGTGCCGCCTTAGCCTTTGCCCCGTATTCATCGATGGTTTTCAGGGTGTAATCGATGGCTCCATACTCCCGAAGCAAATCGGCCAACTTGGCCAAGTCCTGATGGGTCACCGGTCCGGTGACTAGGTCTTGCCATGGATCAACACCATAAACCCGCTGACAATAGATCAATGGTAGGGTGAGTAGTCCTGCCTTCAGATCTGCACCAACGGGCTTGCCCAGGTTCTTCGCGTCTCCGACGAGATCCAGTAAGTCATCGACTAGCTGATAGGCGATCCCGATGTTGCGACCAAAATCCGCCATTGCCTGCACCTGTTCCCCCGACGCCTTGACCGCCAGCGCTCCACACCGACAACAGGCCTGAAAGAGTCCGGCGGTCTTCTTTTCGATTTGTTCTAAGTATGTATCCTCTGTCGCCTTTGACGAACTTGGGGAGTCCAACTGCATGATCTCCCCAGCACACATCTGTTGGATCATCCGCATCATGATGGTGACGATTTCACCGGTGGCATGATTGGTCAGCAGTTCAATTGCCTTGGCCCACAGGGAATCACCTGCCAAAATAGCTACTTTGTTGCCCCACCGGGCATTCACCGTGGGACGATGGCGTCGTAGGTTAGACTCATCGATGACATCGTCATGGAGCAGAGTCGCCAGATGAATCATCTCTGCTCCCGCAGCCACCGGCACTACTGGGGTCAAGTCCAACGCAAAAAGACGGGCACTGAGCAAAGTGAGGATGGCCCGTACCCTTTTTCCGCCCCGAGCCGCGTACAAGACAGCCTCACGGATGGCCTCGTTACTCTCCTCGATAAGAACATCCTGAATTTGTCCCTCAACGGCCACCAGGGAATCTCCAATATGCAAATTAATCTCATCCTGTAAGGTGGGGAAACCATTTTCTCTGGCAAGACTATCTTGCCTTGAAACCACGATGGACACAAACAATGCCTCCGGATAGGTTTTTGTACTCCACCCCCAGAAAACCTGCCGCTTGCAGCAAACTAGCCAGCTGATCCTGGGGTGGATATGACATCAAAGAGCGAGGTAAGTAGAAGTAGGCAGAGACGTTACCACGATTGAAAACACCAACCAAAGGGGCTACAAGAAAAAAGGCGAGATAATACAGCAACCGCAAAGGCAGGAGGGGAGGTCGCCCCAGGTCTAGCACGGCAATTTCCCCGCCCGGGCGCAGCACTCGATGGGCCTCCTGCAGTGCCTGGCTGTAATCAGGCAGATTCCTAAGGGTAAAGCCCATGGTAACCACATCAAAGCTTTCATTGGGAAAGGGAAGTTGCATCGCATCGCCCTCGAAAAACCGGCAGCGGGTGTTCAAGGTAGAACCCTGGACTTTTTGCTGTGCCAAGTCCAACATATGAGAACAGAAGTCCACTCCGACCACTTCACCAGTGGGCCCAACTTCCTGGGCCAGGGCTAAGGCTAAATCCCCGGTACCGGTCCCAACATCCAGCACCTGTTCACCGCCGGATACCACCCATCTCGCCGTCAGCCGTCTCCACTTTAGATCCTGCCCAAAACTCATAATCCGGTTCATCCGATCGTATCTAGGTGCGATCCGGCAAAACAGTCTACAAATATAGCCTGCCTGGGACATACACTGGTTCCTACTTTCCTCGCATTAAGTCATGATGGTTAGGATTCCCCACCACCGGCGTTGTTAATCCAATACGTAATAGGCCAGGCGCTGTAACTCAAGGGACAAGTCTTCATCGGCCAGTTCTACATCCTCGGGAACCGTCAATTTCACCGGCGCAAAATTCAGGATGGCCTTAATCCCCGCATCCACCATGGAATCCACCACCTGTTGAGCGGCGTCGGCAGGCACCGTCAGGATCGCCATTCTTACCTGGTGCTGCTCAATCATCTCCGTCATCTCCGAAAGGGGTTGAACAACAATTCCTTCTACCTCTTGTCCGATCACGTCGGCATCGATATCAAAGAGGCCCACCAGTTCCAGAGTGAAGTTAGGATCATCCAAGAACCGGCGACGGAAATAGCGTACCAAGGCATGGCCCAGACTTCCCACTCCCACCAGAATCAGCGGTAATGGTTTGTCCAAGTTGAGAATCTTACGCAATTCATCCTTCAAGTAAGCCGTCTCATATCCCACTCCCTGCTTCCCGAACTCGCCGAACCAGGCCAGGTCCTTCCGTACCAGAGCAGAACTAACCCCAGCTCTGGCCCCCAATTCCTGGGAGGACATCAACTGCTGATCATGGGCTTCCTCCAACACCCGCAGGTACAATGGTAACCTTCTGACTACAGCGTCGCTAATTCGTTTCCAGCGCATAGCTAAGCTCCCCTTCTCAAGAAGATCCTCTTCCGCTCCGCCCAGAGGGTTAGCCCGAAGGGATACCGGTAACTGAACCCCTCGGGCCCATGAAACTTCCTCCAATAGATTAGTCTTCCACCTCAGAAGCAAAATCAAGCATCGGGCCAGTTGCTTCCGGCAACTAGCGCATCCAACAGCCGGGACAACCCCTCTGCATCCTGTTGATCGAACCTCTCCAGAACTGGACTGTCGATATCCAAGACGCCGATCAGCCGCTCTGAGTGCCAAAAGGGAATCACTACTTCTGAGCGGGAAGCGGCATCACAGGCGATATGCCCGGGAAACCGATGAACGTCGGGCACAAGTATCGGCTCCGCCCTCTCCACTGCGGTACCGCAGACTCCTTTGCCCTTGGGGATGCGAACACAGGCCGGCTTGCCCTGAAAGGGTCCAAGCACCAATTCCTGTCCATCCCAGAGATAGAAACCTGCCCAGTTAATTTCATCCATCTGATCAAACAAGACTGCCGACAGGTTAGCCATGTTGGCTAACCAATTGTCTTCACCGGCGATAAGTGCCTGATATATCGTTAACAATTCTTGGTAGAAGGCCCCTTGATTCAGGCCAACAAGATTCTCTGCTCTGTACACAGCGGATTCCTCCTTAGGTTTGACCTGCTCCCCAAAGCCTGCCCGGGACAAGCAGGAAATATCAAGCAGGCCTGGAACGTGTAGGGGTAAGTATGACCTACTAGTAGGTGATTAAGTATGAAACCAAGGGTACTAACTATCCTAGCGGTTCTACTACTGCTCAGTACACAGGCATTGGACCTGGCTGCCGCCCAGTCCCCGGTCAGCGAGCTGGTGATCCTTGGACCCACCTACACCAATACCGACCTCCTTCAGCGCTACATACCCATAAATGTAGGTGAACCGACTAATACCGCGCAGTTACTCCTGGCACAAGAACGGATCGACGCCCTCAACGTGACCGCCTCCACCAATATTAGTCGAGTAGATTCCCGGGTCTTGGTCCGGATCACCGACGGCCAGGGCTTTGTTGTCGAGCCCTTAGAGTTTACCGTGAGTTCTTTGATCAACCTAATGCTCGGCAATCTCAAGCTTGTCTATCATAATCTCTTCGGATATGCCATAAACCCCTACATCAACTACAACCTATCGACCGACGAAGCCTACTACGGGATACAAACCCCCGGCTGGTTACTGCCAGTTTACCATGATTTGGGTTATCATGTCCACGAGGACACCTACCCCACAGACCACCAAGACCTATGGATCGACAAGAAAGAAGGGTATTGGCAGGTCAGCTACATTCCCGCCCCGGGTTGGCGCCCCAGTGGCAAGCTGGTCTACTCCCACCGGGAATCACCGGGTTCGACTTCGCCCCATTCCGATTCCACCTGGTGGTTGTATGAAATGAATATTCCCTACCGCTATTCCAGTTCCGAGGTGGATTATCGCCTGGGGTACACTCATCTAGTGGGCTTTTCCTCCCACCAGACCAGCTTTGAAAAACGGGAGGGGAATATCAGTCTTCTCCTCAAGAACAAACCCTATAATCTCCACCTTCAGGCTCGGCTGGGCACATCATCGGCCGATACCCCACCGGATCAACGGTATTACCTTGGGGGCGAAGAGATTCAGCCAGGCTACCCGGAGAAGTCCTTCTGGGGGCTTTCCCTGGCCAGTTACAAGTTCGAAGTAGGATACGAACTGATCCCGGAGTCCCTCCAACTCAAGTTTCTCGCGGAGTTTAGCCAGATCGGGGATTCCCTGTCCAGCCTGTCCCGGTCCAATGTGAAGAAAAGCCTTGGATTCGGCCTCAACTTGCCTAACCCCTCGGGTCTGTTGGAGATATTTGTCGCTACTCCCTCCAACCAGTGGAACCCTCGATTCTCGATGCGCTTTCGGCTTTATTAGCTGCTAAAAACAAAGGAGACGTACTCCGCCGCCAGTGGCTGAGTACGTCTCCATCGGCAAATGTCCCCTTTCCCCTCGATCCTTAGGTTCTTACGACAGCCAGCTAAATAGGTCGCCAAAGTAGGTCTCAAGGAAGGCAGCAATCGTGCTAATCCAATCGGAAATTGCCGGCACCGAATCACTCAGGCGATCGGTGAGGACATCCACTGTGCTGGCCCCGGTGTCAACGACCCCGGAAACCAAAGAACGAGCGGAAGCACCGATTTCTTCCAAAGCTGAAGCAGCCATTGCCGGAGCAGTGGCGGTCAATAGGACGAGAGCTGCGAGGGCAAATAGTGTGACTTTCTTCATTACAGGCACCTCCTGAAGGTAGATAATCCTCCGCTAGAATAGGTCTCCTTCAGGATATCAGACCGGTATACCAGGGGCAAATGTAATGGTAACCGGCATCTCCACAGTTATCCCCCTAAGGTAAGCACTAACAACCCTGCCTGATCCTTCAGCTTCCTAATCAATCCTCAGCCCCAATCAGAGATGATAGGGTTCATTGCGGATAATAGTGAAGGCACGGTACAGTTGTTCCATCAAGATCAGCCGAGTCAACTGATGGGTGAAGGTCATGGGAGATAGGGCCAGCCGCCAATCGGCCCGCTGCTTCAAAGCGGAACCTACACCCAGGGAACCGCCGATAGCAAAGGTGATATCGCTTTTTCCCCGTAGTCCTAAATCACTAATCCGGTCAGCCAACTGCTCCGATGTGACCATCTGTCCCTCAAGATCCAGCAAAACCAGATAGGTATTGGCCGCCACGGACTTGAGCACTCGCTCCGCTTCCCTCCGCAAAATTTGCTCCCTTTGGGCCGGCGAATCCCCCTTCTTGCGTAGGGGTTCATCCTTCACCTCAATCATTTCAAAACGACAACAGGCACCCAATCGTTTGCGGTACTCCTCCACACCCTGCCTCAGGTAATCCTCCCGAAGCTTTCCCACCGCAACAAGTTTCAAATACATAGAAGCCTCCCCAACAAAGTTAGTGTCAACTGTTTCAGCGCAGTGTCACCTGAATCCTGCTGGGGGTCCGACTTCCAGAGCGATACACAGTGATCTGAATCCGGGCTCCAAAGCCTGCCTCTCTGATCCGTTGCGCCAAGGCAGAGATATCTTCCACCTTCTTACCAGAGATCTCAGTAATGATATCACCGGGCTGCAGCTGGATCCTCTCTGCCGGAGAATCGGGGATAATCTCTGTTACAAAAACGCCTCTATCCACCGGAAGGTCATCGCCGGTTTGCTGCCGATAGGCCACCGCGAAGGCCGGAGTGATGGTGCCCCCCAATACTCCCAAGCGAACCACCTGTCCATGCTCGATCAGGTCCGCAGCCACCGCCTTGGCAAGATTAATCGGGATGGCAAACCCGATTCCCTGAGCCTCACTGATAATCGCGGTGTTAATCCCAATTACCTCACCCTGCAAGTTGAGCAGGGGGCCGCCACTGTTTCCCGGATTAATCGAAGCATCGGTTTGGATTACCCCCTCCAGCTGAAGATTGGACCGAGGTTCAATCATCAGTCCCCGTCCCAGGGCACTGACCAAGCCTCGGGTAACGGAGTTTTCAAAGCCGTAGGGATTGCCGATGGCAATTACCGTCTGCCCCACCTGCAGCTTGTCCGAATCTCCCAACGGAGCAGTGGGTAAATCCTTTCCCTCAATCTTCACTACTGCCAAGTCCGTATAGGGATCGTCACCGACGAGACGACCGACATAGGGGTCGGGCCTGCCGGGCAACCAGACTCGAATCTCCTTGGCGTTAGTAACTACGTGACTGTTAGTCAGGAGCAGTCCCGACTCGTGGAAGATCACCCCGGAACCGATTCCCTCGGTCTCCTGCACGAATCTTCCCAACAGGAAATCATCAATCAGCTGCTCCTCCCTGGTGGTGATCTTAACCACTGCCGGTCCCACGGCTTTTACCACTTGAATAGTGGCATCACTGAGCTCCCTTTCCGAGCCCCGTGAGGAACCACGGGACAGACGCAATCGCTCCAGGGGCTCACTCCGCTCTTCCATGGATTCCCGGCGGCGTGGCTCGGGCTGATCGAGATCATTCATGTACGTAAATCCTAAGCCAACTACCACGGCAAGGACCACGATGAGCAACAGAGTCCTAAATGTACCCTTCACTGCCTCTGCCTCCGTCTCTACCTGCGCTGGTTGCTCCCTTGTTAGTATCGGAAGCACGCTAGACAGCTATGCAAAGGACGGCCGAGAAGACAAAGTTTACCTGTATCCCCGCCCCTAAGGGGAGCAAAATAAGGAAAACAAGTAAATTCCCAGTAGGTGAGATACATGATGGCATCGGCAGATAACCACAAAACCAAGGCAGCCCTGCGCCGAAGGGTTCTGGCCCAGGAGCCGGATTACTACATAAGATTACTCTTCACCAGAAACAGCTGGAAACAAGTCCTGATGACCTCCTTGGAGATTACGGAAGTGATTCTGGGAGTTCTGGTGCTCCTGGCTGGGCTCTATCTTTGGCGGAGTGGTAGGACACTGGCCAGCATGGTCTCCATCCTTGTCGGGCTTCTTCCCTGGCTGGGACTAACCCTGGTGCTGTCCCTAGGGGCTGCAGCCCTGGCCAAGGCAGCAGAATCTCGGCGTCGCTCTGGGCGAGCCCTAAGCCTGCTTCCCTTTTGCTTCCTTGGCCTCATAGTCCTACCCCTGATGGTTTCCCAGTTGCTTCACAGACTCACCGCCCTCCCGGTGCCCCTGGACACCCAGAGCAACCCGGTGTTTACTCCCGCACCAATCCTTCTGCCGGGAATGTTCTGGGGGATTGTGCTGGTTACCGGATTACTGGTCTACTTGGCCTGGGCCCTCTGGTGGCGGGCGTTGCTCTGGGCTCTAGAGACTCGAGGCGAAGTTGATATCTGGTCGATCATTGCCGAGACCCAAGTTCCACGGCAAAGGGAGAGCACTTTCCGACAACAGCAGCGTTTCCTCAGACTCAAGCAGGAGGTCCTGCGCCAACGGGAGCTTAGGCAAGGGGGAATCAGCCAAGACCTGCTGCCCAGGTCCACCGAAGCCAGTCCCAACAAGCAAGAAACCCACCCTTGGGCCCAGGGTATGGACTGCCTTCCCCTGGTCCTGTGCCTCATGTTGGTTCTAGGCGTCGGCTTGGGGTACAGATTGTTCGCTGGGCATGCCTTTCCCTGGAGCAAGTCGGTCTCGGTACCAAGCTCTATAGTTGATGCCGGGAAAATTGTCTTTTGGTACCAAGCAACGTCCCAAGAAGCGGAGATTATCGAGCAGGTCATCGGGGAGTTTAATCAAGCGCAGAGGGACCTGTGGGTTGAGGGCAAAAATATAAGTAATCTCAATCAGGTGCTGCTGCAAGCAGGAATGGCCAACGCGCTACCCGATGTTCTCTTAGGAGACACCCAAGCGATAGAATACACCCAGGCTGTAGCCCAGGGACAAGATGGTAAACCCATCATCTTACCCCTGTGGGAGGAGGACGCCCTGTGGCGTAGGGACCTGCAGCTGATTGTACTTCCCAAGGGGACCAAGACCAATGGGACTTTCCTGGATTTCGCCCAGTTTGTAGCAGCAAGGATCCAAGCCCATAGCTAAGAACTCGTATCTGCGTGGGTACTGCCAGAGAAGGAGTATTAGAAGAAGAAAAAAGAAAAGGCCAAGGTGACATTCCTTGGCCGAAATTCCCCATTGTCTTAAGGGCGCCCAACTAATTCAGAAAACTCTTGGCGACCTCCACCGCGGTGCTGGAATCGGGGGCATATCCATCGGCCCCAATCTCCTCAGCAAAATGATCGGTAACCGGGGCTCCTCCGACAAGCACCTTTACCCGGTCACGAATATTTTGAGCCTCCAGCTCCTTGATGGTATCTTCCATCTGCACCATGGTGGTGGTCAGCAGGGCAGACAGGCACAGAAACTGGGCATTGTGCTCAGTAACCGCGGCGGCAAACCGCTCAGGACTGACATCCACGCCCAAGTCGATGACCTCAAACCCGGCCCCTTCCAGCATCATTGCCACTAGGTTCTTACCGATGTCGTGTAAGTCTCCCTTGACAGTACCAATGACCACTGTCCCGAGATGGTCCTGGGACTCAGCTTCCGATAGCAACGGCTTAACTATACCTAATCCGGTCTTCATAGCTCGAGCTGCGATCAACACTTCCGGTACATAGATTTCGTTATTCTTGAACCGTTCACCAATGACTGCCATGCCGGGAACGAAACCTTCCTTGATGATATTTCCTGGCGCGATTTCATCAGCCAATGCGGACTCCGTCAGTTCCTTGACTTTGTTCGCGTTTCCCGCGATTACAGCATCAGCTATTTCCTGTAACACAGACATTTGCCATCCTCCTTGTGAAGCAGTCTGCCTATCTAGTTCACCGCAAGCTCCTACGTACCTGCTAAAAGCTCATACAATTCTCACTTTTTCCGAGATCAATGTTCACCTATCTAGCCGGGAAACATCATCGCTTCCATAAAGGCTATCTGAAAATCCGGAGAAGTCGAAAGCTCAATGTACTCTACCCCATCGCTAAGGGTTTGACAGCCATGGAGGATCCTGTCCGACAGCAGTGCCATCCTGGCCCCCATCCGGGCAGCATTGCCCAAGGACCGAACCTTTCCAGGGGAGTCGGGGGGCAAAAGACCAATGGCCGCAGCACTTTCTGGGCGGATGTAATTACCAAAGGCCCCAGCCAGGTGAACACTGGTCAACTGGGACAACTCCACTCCAGCGTGGTCCGCCAGCACCTGGCTGCCGGCTTGAATCGCTGCCTTGGCTAGCTGTACCTGGCGCACATCCCTATGGGTAAACAGGACCGGATCCCCACCCTTGGCTGCCTCAGGCGGAACGACGACAAAGGCCGGGCCATACTGCGAGTCCACCAAACGCTGTCTCAACTCCGGCGGTCCAGCAAACTCATCCCGGGTCAACAGTCTTCCCGTATCATCGACTACACCTACCTGAAGTAAGGCCGCCATCAAATCGATGAGACCGGAGCCGCAAATTCCCACGGCCCGTTGGTTGCCAATGGTGCGCCACTGAAGCGCCCCCTCTACCACATCAACCCGATCGACAGCACCGGGAGCGGCTCGCATTCCCCACTGGATCTGCCCGCCTTCAAAGGCTGGACCCGCGGCGGTGGAACAGGCGTACAGCTTCCCGTCCTTGGCCAAAACGATCTCACCGTTGGTGCCGATATCGATGGCCAGGTGACTTCCCGGCAGGCCAGCTAAGTCCGCGACCACAATCATCCCCACGGTATCAGCTCCGACAAAGCCCGCGATGGAGGGAAGCAGGGACACGGGAGCACTGGGGAAGATCTCTAATCCCACCTCCTGAGCGGAGTAGGTTATGGTGTTTGCAAAGCTTGGCACGTAGGGTGCTTCCGCCAGGTACTTAGGAGGAACCCCCAGGATCAAATGCTGCATACAGGTGTTACCGACGATAATCCCCCGGTAAATCCGCTGCGGCGAAATACCTACCTCCCGGCACACCTGGCTGATCAGGGTATTAATCGTATCCAAGACCGCTGACTGCAGTCGCTTCAGACCTGTGGAATCCGAGGCGTAGTCGATCCGAGAGATCACATCGGCGCCGTAATTGGCTTGCCCATTCATTGCGGCGGCAACGGCCACTTCCTCTCCCGTCCAGAGATTGTTTAACCCAACGGCGACGGTAGTGGTTCCCACATCAATGGCCAGTCCATAGATGGGCTCCGACGTGACCCTAACGTCCAGGATCTGAGAGCCATAGGATACGGCCTGCAAGACCCCCTCAGACCGCACTGCTGCCGGCAGCTCCTGCAAAACCTCAAGGGGTAAGCTCGTAGACCCTTCACTGACACCTACTGCCCTGGCCACCCGGGTCCAGTCCGCCGTAGGCTGCTCCAAGGTCGGGGCGTCGACGTAAATGGCCTTGGCCTGCACATCGGGTTCCAGGGACACTACCTCCGCCACACCATCGGTGAGAATCTCCAGCTCTGAAGTTGTCACGAAGGAAACGGTAACATCTCCCCGGGGATAGCAGCGACAAGCCAGACGAGTGGAATGGGCAAGCTCCTTCTCAGACAATACTTGCCTCTCAACCTCGTCTAGGGGACTTACCTCTCCCTGGACCTTGACCTTACACTTGCCGCATCGTCCCCGACCACCACAGTTAGCCTCAATGGGCACTTGACCGGCCAGGGCAAGATTTAGCAAGGATTGGCTTCCGTCGCCGGTTAACCGTCGCTGCTCTTGTCCCGACTGGCCGCCTCTGGTTTCTGACCAACAAAAGAGTACTTCTGCCACCGTTGTCTCTCCTCTAGCCTGCTAGGTTTCTTGCTCCTTGTACCGTATTAGCCAACAGCATGGCGATGGTCATCGGACCCACTCCACCGGGCACGGGGGTGATCATCTCGGCCACGGCGCTGGCGCCCTCATAATCCACATCCCCCACCAACCTACCCTCCACGCGATTAATCCCCACATCGATGACTACGGCCCCGGGCTTGATCCAATTTCCTGGAATAAACTTAGGACGCCCGATGGCCACTACCAAAACATCGGCAGAGCGGCATTCATCAGCCAGGTTCTCGGTCCGAGAATGACAAATGGTCACCGTGGCATTCTGCTGCAGCAGCAGGGCAGCCATTGGCTTACCAACGATATTGCTCCGGCCGACAACCACTGCCTTCTTCCCTTGGAGCTTGACGTCGTATTCCTCCAGCATCCGCATGATTCCCAAGGGAGTGCAGGGAACAAAGGACCGCTCCCCGGCCCAGAGGCGCCCGATACTGGCAGGATGAAATCCATCGACATCCTTCTCCACTGCTATTGCTGCCTGAATCACCGCAGGATCGATTTCTTCGGGAACGGGAAGCTGCACTAAAATTCCATGGATAGCGGGATCGGTGTTGAGCTCGTAGATGAGAGACAGCAATTTCTCCTGGGACGTCGTTGCCGGCAGTCGCAGAATCCGAGAATAAATCCCAACTTCCTCACAAGCCCGTTGCTTACCTCTGACATAAACTTCGGAGGCAGGGTCATCTCCCACCAAAATCACCGCCAAGCCCGGTACAATTCCCCGAAGTTTCAGTGCCGCCACTTCATCGGCTATTTCTTGGCGCACCTTGGCGGCCAATGCCTTGCCATCGATCACCCTTGCCATCTCTTGCCCTCCTCGGAATTATTTTCCCTGCAGATACCGATGGATGCTTTGGGCTGCTCCCCGCCCGCCTCCCATGGCACTAATTACCGTAGCCCCGCCGGTGGTGATGTCCCCTGCTGCGAAGACGCCGGGAATACTGGTGGCATAGTTGTCATCGACTGCAATCACGCCTCTGTCGGTAAATTTCAGCTCCGGTAAGCCCTGGCGCAGGATGGGATTGGGGCTCTGGCCGATGGCGACGATGAAAGTGTCCGCGGGTAGATCGAAGAAACTATCGGGAACCGCTGTTACCCGACGGCGACCATCGGGCCCGGCATCGCCCAGCTCCATCCGTTGACAACATACACCACTAACCCAACCATCCCTTCCCAGAACCTTGACGGGATTGCTGCGGATGGTGAAGTGGATCCCTTCTTCCTGGGCATGGCGCACCTCTTCCGCCCGAGCGGGCATCTCCTCCAGGGAGCGCCGGTAAACCACGGTTACCTTGGCCCCCAAGCGACGGGCTGTGCGAGCTGCGTCCATGGCGGTGTTGCCCCCACCAACCACGACAACTTTCTTACCCATGGTTATGGGAGTCTCATACTCGGGAAACTGGTGGGCACCCATGAGATTGACCCTGGTGAGGAACTCATTCGCGGAGAAGACCCCATTCAAGTTCTCCCCTTCGATGCCCAGGAAGCGCGGTAACCCAGCACCGGCACCGACAAAGACCGCTTTGAAGTCCTGGGCCCACAGATCCTCCAGGTCCAGGGTTCGGCCAAAGAGAACGTTGGTGTGGACCTTCACTCCCAGCTCGGCTAGGTTAGCAAACTCCCGGGCAACGATACTCTTGGGTAATCGGAATTCTGGAATTCCATAGCTCAAAACCCCTCCGGTCTCGTGCAGAGCTTCAAACATCTCAACGCGATAACCCAATCTGGCTAGCTCCGCGGCGGCTGCCATAGAGGCAGGTCCAGAGCCAATCACCGCGACCTTCTCACCATCACCGGTCTCCCCGGCAAGGGTAGATTTATCCAGAAAGAAGGAGTCCTGGGCACCGCTGTCTGCGGCAAAGCGTTCTAGAGACCCAATGGCAATGGGTTCTCCTTTGCGCCCCAGGATACACCGGCCTTCACATTGATGCTCCTGGGGACAGACCCGACCACAGATGCCGGGAAACAGGTTAGTCTCCAAAATTACCTCCAGGGCCCCTTCCCATTGACCCTGAGCACCCCAATGGAGGAAGCCTGGAATATCGACATTTACAGGGCAGCCCTGCACACACAGAGGGTTTTTGCACTGAAGACAGCGTCCGGCTTCCCTTTGGGCTTGCTCAGCGGTGAGCCCCAGATTAACCTCAGCGAAGTTATGAATTCGCTGATTGGGATCCTGCGTTGGCATGATCGCTCTCCCTGTTTGTGCCGACAAAGCTCTTCTTACTGCTGACATTGGCCTGCACACCCTCCATTGGAATGATGATGGGGAATTTTCTCCTCTAGGTTTTGGTATTGCCGAGAGCGATTCTGCAAGGCGGCAAAATCCACTAGGTGTCCATCAAATTCTGGACCATCGGTACAACAGAACCTAGTCTCTCCCCCAACCTCGACCCGACAGGCACCACACATTCCGGTACCGTCGACCATGATGGGATTGAGACTGACAACGGTTTTAATCTGATAAGGCCTAGTTAGTTCACAGACGGCACGCATCATCGGGACTGGACCGATGGCGACCACCCGGTCAATTTGCTCTCCGGCATCGATCAGCTCTTGCAAGAGTTCCGTCACAAACCCCTGCTTTCCCCGGCTGCCGTCTTCTGTAGCGTATCTCACTTCGTCACTGCATTGCCGCAGCTCATCTTCGTAAAAGAACAGGTCGGCACTCCGGGCTCCCAACAACGTGATCACTTTGTTCCCGGCTTGCTGAAAAGCCCGAGCCTCGGGATAAATAATGGCCGTCGCTACTCCTCCAGCGACACAAACCACTGTACCAAAGTTGTCGATCTCGGCAGGAGTACCGAGGGGCCCCAACAGGTCAGCTGCCTTTTCCCCCACCTCAAGGGAAACAAGATCCGTGGTACTATGTCCGATTGCTTGGACAACTAAGGTGATGTGACCAGCTTGAGAGTCGAAGTCGGAGATACTAAGGGGAATCCGCTCTCCTTTGTCGTGGGCTCGGACCACCACGAACTGTCCCGGTCTAGCCTTAGCTGCCACCAGCGGTGCATGAATATCCAGCTGCCAAATTTGATTAGATAACTGCTTCTTAGCCACAATCTCAAACAAGATCCTTCCCCCTTGCGGCGGCATCACAGTAATAACCTGACCGCCGATCAATACCGCCTATATTCAATTTCTAGGCCTACTTACCTTCTTCAACCTATGATCAAAAAGGGCGAGGAGTCATCCCGTGAGATGATTCCTCGCCGTCGCTGATTACTTAAGGTTAGTTTTATCAACGAGCTTGCCTAAGCCCCAGGGACCTAGACCCACCAAGCCTCCGCGGGAGTCTCTTCCAAGACAGCTCTCTTTAGCATCTCCACGGCCTTGCCGAAGCCCTCGTCGATGGAGGCGAGAGCGTCCTCGTGCTCGATGCTCAGTACATAGTCATAACCCGTTAGGCGCAGGGCACTGACCATATCCTTCCACAGCTTCTCACCGTTGCCGTAACCCACACTTCTGAACAACCAGGACCGGTTGGCCATATCGGTGTAGGGCTTGACATCCAAGACACCGTTCAACGCGGTGTTGTAAGGATCGATATAGGTATCCTTAGCGTGGAAGTGGAAGATGGCGTTGTTCTCACCCAAGTAACGAATAGCCCGGACGGGATCGATACCCTGCCAAATCAAGTGGCTGGGGTCGAAGTTGGCACCGATCATCGGTCCAACGGCCTCTCTGAGCTTCATCAAGGTTTCAGGGCTGTAGACACAGAAGCCGGGATGCATCTCAAAGGCAATCTTCTTAACCCCGTGCTCAGCCGCGAACTTGGCCTCTTCCTTCCAGTAGGGAATCAACACTTCATTCCACTGATAGTCGAGGATCTCGAGGAAGTCTCCTGGCCAAGGACAGGTTACCCAGTTGGGATACTTCGAGCCCGGAGAGTCTCCAGGACAACCGGAGAAGGTGGTGATAATCTCAACACCAAGCTTCTCAGCTAACAACACAGCATTACGCCAGTCCTTATGGAATTGTTCGGCGATTTCCTTTTGGGGATGAACGGCATTACCATGAACGCTCAGACAGCTGATGCTCATGCCCCGGTCGTCAAGCTGCTTCTTCCACTCGTTCAGCTTTGCCTCATCGGCCAGCAGCTCCTCGGGATTGCAGTGTGCTTTGCCCGGAAAACCACCGCAGCCAATCTCCACCGTATCAATACCAAAGGATTTGATCTTGTCCAAAGCCTCGGCAAAGGGAAGGTTCTGATACAGAACTGTAAGTACTCCGATCTTCAATTCAAATATCCCCCCGTTGTAAAGATGTTCACACCCTATGTGTGGCAATAGGTTGCAGTCGTTAATGGGTAATATACCCAATCGCCATTTGTTTCAACAATCTTTCCCCAGGTTCCTCCCTTATACCGTTATATAGAAAAAGTCCGAACCCTTTTCCTTAGCAGAAAAAAGTTCGGACTTAATCCTTGGTGCGCCTAGCAGGACTCGAACCTGCGCTCCCGGCTCCGGAGGCCGGTGCTCTCATCCGCTGAGCTATAGGCGCTCAACTGACAGAGATAATTATATCATCCCGATACAGATAGCGCAACCCCTATGAAGATATTTTCCGTTTGTTACTAAGGATTCTGTCCACCCTTTTGGAAGACCATGCTAAGAAGGCACGTCGCCGCTGCGATTGACCCTCTTTTGCACAAAGAACCTGCCATCACCGTCGATGGTGGCAAGGAAGGCATCCTTAGGGCCGTCCAAACCATGCTCTTTGAGCCTCTCCTCTAACCAAGCCTCACTCAGGCCCGCCTCCGCCAAGTTTCTCGAGATCACTCTCCCATCCCTCACCAAGGGAACCAAGAGACCTTGGAAACGTTGGGGCAGTTCCAGATCTCTGGGCAGGGGGCTGGTCTCCTTGGAGCGGGGGAAAACACTGAGCTTGCCATTGGTTTCTAGAATAGCAACCTCCACATCCTCCACATTGGGATACCCTGCCAGCCGCAGCTGAGCCAGCAAATCCGTCAGGTTGTAGCGGATCGCAACCATGTTTTTCTCCAGAATCACTCCGCTTTTTACCAGTAAAGTTGGTGAGCCGTCGATTACGCTTCGTAACCGATCACTCTTCAGCAGGACGAAGGAAACCAAGAGCTCGGCTACCGCTAAGGAAAACATGGGGATCAGAATCCCCGATACCGGGATATCCAGGTTCTCAACGGCAATGGTGGCCATCTCACCAACCATGATCGCCACCACTAAGTCAAAGGGAGAGAGGGAATCCATCTCTCGTTTTCCCATGATCCGAACAATCACCAGCATAGCCACGTAGAAGATCAGGGTGCGAAGAATTCGTTGAGCCAACGGGTTCACGCCGCGTCATCACACTCCTTTTCACGAAGGACATTGGTGCGAAAGGGCGCATCAATTAGTCTAGGTGATTCCCGTTGGAGTATGCAAAAACCCCACCGGAAAAATCCGGCGGGGTTTCTCTGGAGCCGACGAGCGGAATCGAACCGCTAACCTACGCATTACGAATGCGTTGCTCTGCCTATTGAGCTACGTCGGCAAGTTAGTGGCAAAGAAATGGAGCGGATGACGGGATTCGAACCCGCGATCCTCGGCTTGGGAAGCCGATGCCCTACCACTGGGCCACATCCGCCCGTTTCTTTAAATAAGATACCATAACGTTCCCGGGAAAGTCAATAACAAATCCCACCTCATCTGGAAGGTAGTTTACCCCTAAACCCTTGGTTCTAACCGCACCGGGATACCCGCGGCTGCCAGAAATTCCTTAGCCTCTTGGATGGTATAGGTGCCAAAATGGAAAATCGATGCCGCCAGCACCGCATCGGCTCCACCCAGGAGAAGGGCATCCCGCAGGTGCTCCAAGGTTCCCGCTCCACCGGAGGCAATCACAGGGATGCCAAGCCTTTGGGTTACAGTCCGGTAGAGCTCATTGTCATAGCCGTCCTTTGTCCCATCGGCATCCATACTGGTCAGGAGAATCTCCCCTGCCCCCAGGTCCTCCATCCGCTGCACCCACTCCACGACATCCAGTCCCGTAGCTTTGCGGCCTCCATGAATATACACTTCCCATTGGGGCGAACCATCGGCAACTCGCTTAGCGTCCACAGCAACCACCACCCGCTGCCTGCCAAATCGCTCACTGCCGGCACGAACCAACTCTGGATTCTTCACCGCCGCTGAACCCAGGGAAACCTTATCGGCCCCTGCTGAGAGAATTCGCTCCATGTCCTCCAGAGAGGCTATGCCTCCGCCCACGGTGAAGGGTAAGGTTACCACTTCCGCAATACCCTGCACCACCTCAAGTAAAGTCTTCCGCCCCTCCTGGGATGCGGTAATATCCAGGACCACCAGTTCATCGGCATTGGCCCGATCGTAAAACCTCGCCAATGCGATGGGATCTCCAGCGTCCTGCAAGTTTAAGAACTTCGTTCCCTTGACTACCCGCCCCTCGGCAACATCGAGGCAGGGGATAATGCGCTTAGCTTTCATCGATTTACCCCCTAAAAAGGAGACAGTCATCTAGCCTCTCCAGATGACCGTCTCCTTCGTCGCTAACTTCTCAATCCTATTTTACCGCTACCATGATTCCACCCTTGTCGGCGGACTCTAATTCGGCTTCAGCGATCTGAATGGTCTCCATGGTACTGGTGGGAGTAGCTATTTCGATGGGAGTATCTTTGAGGATGGCATTGGCAAAATACTTAATCTCGCGATAATACCCCTGTTCCGGGGACAGCTCCGGCTCAAACCCCTCTCCATCGTTGGGATAGGCCGTCAGTTTGCCCTTTTCAAAGACCAGGTTCCCCTTTTCAAAGTTAACCCGAAATACCATGTCGAAACCAAAATCACCCATCAAGGTCCAGTCATCCTGGGCGTTGACCACCTTGCCATCGGCAAAGTAGTAGTTGGTGGACACGATGTCATATCCGCTTCCCGGAATTACATTCTTTGCTAGAGTGGACACCTTCTCCGGCTTACCAAAGAGCCAGTTGATGGTGTCGACATCATGGATGTGCTGGTCCAACAAGCAACCGCCGCTCTTTTCCTTGGTCAACAGCCAGTTCTCATAGGACCATTGTGGCGGAGCACCTCCACGGAAGAAGTAGGCGGAGGTGACATTGCCCCATTCACCGGATGCAACCTTTTCCTTCAAATACTCATATGCCGGCCAGAACCGCAGACACTGAGCGATCATCAACTTGCGACCGGTCCTCTCCGAGGCCTCAATCATCTGCCGACACTCCTCGGAGTTAAGGGCCATCGGTTTTTCGCACAGGACATGGAAGCCCTTGTTCATCGCTTTAACTGAAGCTTCGGCATGTAGATACGTAGGTAGGGCGATATCCACATAGTCGAGATCTTCCTTCTCCAGCATTTCGTCGAGATCGGTGTAGCAGTTGTACTTACTGAAATCATAGGTGCCGGTGCCGACATCGATATTGCCCTTGATGAATATATTCTTAAATTTGTCGGGATCAATATCACAGATTGCCGTTAACTTAACGGGAAATCCTTCCGCCTCCAGCCGTATGTAATTATCTAGATGCCCTCGCCCCATGAACCCAATACCAACTAATCCGACCTTAAGCATGTACCTATCCCTCCAGCGAAATTCAGTGCCCAAAGTTTCATTCAAATCTTGATATTTAGACTAAAAACCTGGTAATCCTTCCTGGAGCCGGAAATACTCACCAACCCAAACAAGCTCACAGGGGGAGATTTCCTTGCCCAAAGGATTGGCACAGGTTGGTGGTACTGCTGCACGAGGCACTCCGAACAAGAACTAAGCCCCACCGGAAACTAATTCTCGGTGGGGCTTTTGCCTGGTGGTCGCATCTGGATTCGAACCAGAGGCCTCTACGATGTGAGCGTAGCGCTCTAACCAGCTGAGCTATGCGACCAATCGCCTTCCTAGCTTTTAGCTAGGTTTGCACTGAAAATTGTAACACACTCCCTGAGGATTGTAAAGAGAGTGTGTTACAAATTCAAATAATGGTACCCCCAACCGGATTTGAACCGGTGCCTTCGCCGTGAAAGGGCGGTGTCCTAGGCCGCTAGACGATGGGGGCGTAATTGCCACGGACAGTGATTAGTCTACCACAGCTACTTAGCAGTCGTCAAGGACAATTTCCCCAAAAAATGGCCTAGGTGCCAGGCCCCTTTGGAACCACGGCACCTAAGGAAACTACCACTAAATCCCAAAGACATCCTTGGCGTTTTGGGTGGTCACAGACGCCACTTCCGCTACGTCAATTCCCTTCAGTTCCGCTACCTTCTCTGCTACAAAGGTCACGTAGCAGGGCTCATTGCGCTTGCCACGATGGGGTACCGGTGTCAGGTAAGGACAATCGGTCTCCAGGAGCATGCGCTCTAGGGGAACCTGCTTGACGATTTCTGCCAGTCGACGGGCGTTCTTGAAGGTAATACTGCCACCAAAGGCTAGATAGTACCCCAGATCCAAACACACCTTGGCCGTCTCATAGCTGCCGGAAAAGCAGTGCATCAATCCCCGCGCTCTTCCTGCATAGCGACGGAGAATCTCCAGAGTATCCTGCTGCGCATCCCGGCTGTGAATCACGATGGGCAGATCCAGCTCCAGGGCCAGTTCGATTTGCTCGACGAAGACCTCCCGCTGCCGGTCTCGGGGAGAGTTGTCGTAGTAATAGTCCAAACCAATCTCTCCGATAGCCACCACCTTTTGCTCACCGGCCAAACGACGCAGAAGGGCTTCCACCTGTGGTGAGTAGGAACTGGCATCGTGAGGATGGACCCCAACGGCGGCATAGACCCTCGCCTCTTGCTGGGCTAGCCTCACCGCCGCCTGAGAGGAGGCAGCGTCGGCACCGACGTTAACTACGAACGCTACGCCTGCCTGCCAAGCCCGCTGCAAGACCTGATCCCGATCGGCGTCGAACCGGCGATCATCGAGATGGACATGGGTATCGACCACAGTCACTGGACTCAACCTACTTCACCCTAGCTCCAGCCGGCAGGTCCTTTTCAACGGTAACCAAGCTCAATTGGTCCTCAGTGGAGGCAGCCAAGAGCATTCCCTGGGAGACCTCGCCCCGGATCTTTGCCGGCTTCAAGTTGGCAACTACCACGATTTTCTTCCCGACCAGCTCTTCCGGTCGGTAATGCTGGGCGATCCCGGCCACGATTTGCCGAGTCTCACCTCCGAGATCAATCTGCAGTTTGAGAAGTTTGTCGGCCTTTTTCACCGGCTCTGCCTGCAGAACCTCGGCAACCTTCAGTTCTAGCTGGCCAAAGTGGCTGATATCCACTAGATTAACCCCAGTCTCCTGCTCCTTGCCCTGGTCTTTGCTCTTCTTGGCCGGAGCCTTCTGCGGCTTCCCATCCGGCTTGCCAAACTCCGCATCAAGGTCTAGGCGGGGGAAGAGGGGATCACCCTTCTGGGTAGTTACTCCCGCCGGCAGCAGTCCCCAGGTCAGAGCCTCGGAAGTTTGTTCCGACAGGGGTTCCTCGATGCCAAGCTGCTGCCACATCTTGGCCGCGGTTTCCGGCATAATGGGCTGAATCAGCAGACAGATCAGGCGTTGGGCTTCAAAGAAATTGTACAATACCGTATCGAGGCGCTCCCTTTTCTCGGGGGCCTTAGCCAGGGTCCAGGGTTCCGTCTCATCGACGTACTTGTTCATTCTCCCCACGAAGCGCCAAAGGGTAGCCACTGCAGTGTTCAGCTGGTAGCTGTTTAGCTGCTCTCGGAAATTGGCCACCGTTTCCTCAAAGAGTTGGACAACTTCCCCATCGAGCTCCGTCTGCACCCCAGGCTCAGGAATAACACCATCTCTGTACCTCTCCAGCATCGACAAAGTCCGATGCAGCAAGTTGCCCAGGTCATTGGCCAAGTCGGAGTTAATTCGCTCCATCAAAGCTCGGCGGGAGAAATTGCCATCTTGGCCAAAGGAAATCTCCCTCATTAAGAAGTAACGCAGGGCGTCGCTGCCAAATTCATCGATGAGGGCGTGGGGATCGACGACATTGCCCTTGGACTTGGACATTTTCTCCTGATCAAAGAGCAGCCATCCATGACCAAATACCGTCTTGGGCAAGGGTAGCTCCAGAGCCATCAGGATAATCGGCCAGATAATGGTATGGAACCGCATTATCTCCTTACCCACAAGATGCAGATCCGCCGGCCAAAACTTGGCAAATTTCTCAAGATCCGACAGGTAGCCGGCACCGGTGAGGTAGTTTGGCAGGGCATCTACCCAAACGTAGACCACGTGCTTTTCATCCTGGGGAACAGGAACTCCCCAACTAAAGGTGGTGCGGGATACCGCCAAATCCTCGAGTCCGCTCTTGATAAAGCTGACCATCTCGTTGCGCCGGGACTCCGGTTGAATGAACTCCGGATTAGCCTCAATGTGGGCCAGCAGCCGGTCCGCGTACCGGGAGAGCTTAAAGAAGTAGCTTTCCTCTTTCACCAATTCCACCGGCCGCCCGCAGTCGGGACAATTCTTGTCTTCTAGCCTGCTTTCCACCCAAAAGGTTTCGCAGGGGGTGCAGTACCAGCCTTCGTAATGACCTTTGTAAATGTCGCCCTTTTCATACAGCTTCCGAAAAACATCTTGGACTACCTTCTGGTGCCGCGGCTGTGTGGTCCGGACAAAGTCGTCGTAGGTAATGTTTAGTCGCTGCCATAGCTCCTTGAATCCGGCCACGATTTCATCAACGTACTGCTGGGGACTGGTTCCCTTTTCCTCCGCCGCCCGCTGAATCTTTTGTCCATGCTCATCGGATCCCGTCAGAAACAGGACATCGTCGCCCTCAAACCGATGCCATCTGGCCAGGACATCGGCCACGGTAGTTGTGTAGGCATGCCCGATGTGCAAATCGGCACTGGGATAGTAGATCGGCGTTGTGATGTAAAACTTGCCCTTTCCCATATTTCATCCCTCCAACCAATAGTTTGCCTGCCGAATAAACAAAAAACCCCACACCCCATTGGGGTGAGAGGTCTTCTCACGGTACCACCCAAATTCACCATTGATGCCGCCAATTGGCCCACCAACGGCCTCTCTCGGGTACGCAGCAAACCCTACGGCATTGCTTTAATACCCTAGTGCTGTAACGGGCACTCCCGTCTTACCCTACAAACCAAACTGGCCTTCGGGCAACGGCTCCAAAGCCATGTTCACTGTCATCTCCTGCGCTGGGCTCCCACCCTCCCCGGCTCGCTGGGCCAGTACCCTGACAGCTACTCCTCTTCCTCATCGCCTTTAATCTAATAATCTGTCATTTACCATATTACCTATTCCGCGGGCTTCCGTCAACCCAAAGATCAGAAGGATCTGGCCGCCGCTACACCTCAACAAGCAGCCCTTCTTCGGCTATGATCAATTCTCCCGAATAGGTGGTTCTGGCCCGCTTGGCAACATCCTCGGTGTCCGTTCCCGGCAGGAAATGAGTCAACACCAGCTTGCCAGCCTTCGTCTCTTCCCCTAGTTTTCCGGCCTCTTCGGGCAGCATGTGGCTGGCAGCTTTGGCTTGCTCTTCACTGACTGCTCCAGCTTCCGCCAAGAGCAGATCAACTCCGGCAAAAATCGACGCCAGCTCCTCCTGGTACGCGGTATCGGCGGTGTATCCCAAACTCTTCGTCCCAGTGGAGATCCGAACACAATGACAGTTCATCCTATGCCCTGTGGGAGCTAGCTGCAGGGTGAGGTTATCCACTTCGATGGTTTCCCCTTGATACTCAATCAGTTCCATTCCACTGAGAACTTCCCGGGCCAGATTCCCCTGTACCTGCAGCACACTGTGAAATATCTCGCTGCCGCCCTGGGGGACGAAAACCTTCATCGGTGGCTCTAGTTTCCCTTCCGACTTAGCCACCATCAAGGCAAAACCTAGGGGAATCAGGTCGGCACTGTGGTCCGGATGCAAATGTGAGATAACAACGGACGTTAAAGACTCCACAGCTATGTATTTTGATAGCCCAGATACAACACCGAAACCGCAATCCAGCAAGATCCTTGTCCCATCACTCTCCACCAAATAACCCGGTGTCACCTGCCCGGCAAGGGCAAAGGGAGAATGACACCCTACGATCCTTAACCGCATTCTACTCCCTCCCAAGTCTTGCTTCTGTTCCGCTGTACACACTAGTCCTCTGGCTTTGTTACTACTAGGTCAACGGCTAAGGCATAAACCTCTTGTCGGCGCCGCTGAACCATGGCCGCAACCTCTTTCACCGCCTGCTTCTTGGTACTTCCCATTGCCATCAGATCGGCAACCATCTGTTTAATCTCGGCATCGTTATACACCCCATGGTCCCTAGCAGTATCCCGATTGGCACCGGCCAACACCAGCACAATCTCGCCTCTGATTCTCTCCCTCTGCCCTAGTTCCTCGGCAATGGACTCCACGGTGCCGGAGACAAACTCCTCATGCACCTTAGTCAGTTCCCTTGCCACCGCTGCCCGGCGGCTGGGAAAGTGGGTGGCCATTTCCCTCAGACTAGACATCAGCCGATTGGGTGATTCATAAAAGATTGCCGTCCTTGTCTCGGTCAAGAGCTCTGTCCACAACTGCCGGCGTTGGGAGGCCTTGCGGGGGATGAACCCATAGAAAACGAACTGATCCGACGGCAGTCCCGCAGCCATCAAGGCCGTGATCGCGGCGCAGGGGCCGGGAATTGGCACCACCGTCAGCCCCCGATCGGTGGCGGCGGAAATCAAGGTATACCCGGGATCCGACACCAGCGGCGTGCCGGCATCGGAAATCAAGGCGATACTAACTCCCTGCTCCAGTTTCGCCAGCAATTGTTCCGTGCGCTCTACTTCGTTATGTTCATGATAACTCACCAAGGGGGTACTGATCTCGTAGTGTGTCAAAAGTCCCCGAGCCCGGCGGGTATCTTCCGCGGCGATTAAGTCCACCTGCCGCAACACTTCCAATGCCCTCAAAGTAATGTCCAGCAAATTTCCAATCGGAGTAGCCACCACATAAAGGTGACCGGGATTAACTACACCCACAGGTTCGCCTACCTTCCCTTCAATCCACCCACTTGCTGTCCCTATCCTGTATCTTGTCCACAATCCCGATGTCAGTACCCCAGCCCAGTTCCCCAAGTAATAACTGGTACAGCAACGACGCAGGCTAACACAAAGTGCCGGCCATTGCCACCGGTGAGATAGCTGGATAAACCTGTCAGACATCGGTTAAACTGCTGACAGTGGGAGGGACGCCATCATGATGCCACTAGCCCAATTGCTAGCTGAGATTCAGGGAGAAATTCTGCAAATTCAAGCCCAGGGCCTTGAAACCAGCGCCTTCGAAGAGATCGAGATTGAGAGAATTACTGCCGATTCCCGAGAGGGTCAGACCGGGGCACTGTTTGTAGCCATCACCGGATTCAAAGTCGATGGACACGATTACCTGGCCTCCGCGGTGAGCAAGGGATGCCGGGCGGTAGTGGTGGAACGCATGGTCTCACCGCTGCCTTCCGTTCCAGTGATCCTGGTGAAAAATACCCGCCGAGCCCTGGGCTTGTTAGCCTCTGCCATTCTTGACTTTCCCAGCCGTAGGCTGAAGGTCATTGGCGTAACGGGAACCAACGGCAAGACCACAGCCACCAGTTTGATTCACCATATCCTCTGTCAAGCTGGAATCCCCGCGGGGCTGATTGGAGCGCCGGAAACTAAAATCGGAGAGCACCGAGAACCCTCACAGGTGACCACTCCCGATGCCCTGAAGCTGCAGCAATTGCTCAGCCAGATGGTCAACGAGGGCTGTACCCACGTGGTGATGGAAGTCTCCAGTCATGGAATTGAACTGGAACGCATTGCAGGGGTTGAATTTGACCTGGCAGTGCTCACCAACATCTCGACGGATCACCTGGATTTACACAAAAGTCAGGAGGCCTACGTACAAACCAAATTCCGGTTCTTTGCCTCCTTACCAGCTGCGGCGACTGCCGTGCTCAATGGGGATGAACCCTTATCTGAGCAGATTCGCCGCCAAACCAAGGCCCAGATCGTCGAGTATGGATTAACCGGCTCCCCCCAGGTTCAGGCCCTGGAGATCAGGGATTTTGATGATAGCTCCCGGTTCCAGCTGGTACTGCCCAATGAAGCCCAGTTGTTAAGATTGGAGTGCCACCTCCCGCTGCCGGGAAGGCATAACATTTCCAACGCACTGGCTGCCGCTGCCGTAGCCTTCACCCTAGGCGTTGATCCGGCAACAGTTCAACAGGGGCTGAACACCTTTCCCGGTGTGCCCCGAAGACTCCATCCCGTGTGCCGCTCCGAGATTACCGTCATCGACGACTACGCCCACAATCCCGGGAGTATCGCCGCGGCTTTGTCCACCATTGCTCCCCCCCGATACCCGGGGATCACCCTGGTGGTAGCAGTTCGGGGAAGCCGGGGGGAGCAGGTAAACTGGGAAAATGGAAGGGCACTGGCTGACGCTATCAACTCCTGGCCCAATGTGCGAAGGGTGATCGTCACCGCCAGCAGTGAAGTGGTTGCCGCCAAAGATCGAGTTACAGAGCCAGAACAAAGGGCCTTCGTTGCCGCATTGCAGACACTCTCCTGCCCCATATCGGTCCACGATAGGTTAGATGCTGCCCTGAAGGAAGCGTTACAGCTGGCTCAAGCTAAGGACCTAATTCTTCTCTTGGGAGCCCAGGGAATGGACCCTGGGGCTGACATGCTCCTTGCCATGCTCGGGGAATTAGCCCCGATTACTGGGTAGTCTTTGGATCCCGATTTTGCCTTTTTTGACCCTGTTTGTTCCTTTTCACCCGACGCCGCCGGGGACGACGGGGACGCCTGGGTTTGCTGTTCTTTTCGGCCTTGGTTTCAGTCTGGGATTCACTTTGACCTTCCGCTTGAGTTGTCTCCTCAGCTTGCTCTTGCCCTTGCTCCGGTGCCTGTTCTTGAGCCTCCTCAGGGGTAATGGCCTCCAGTTCATCACAGGACTCAGCAATCTCCTCCGCCTTGACCTCAATCAAGCCGGAATCGGGAACATCGACAATGACCGATTCCTTGACAGGGTTCACCTCAACCACTGTGCCGTGACCCGTCCCGGTGCAGACACAGTCCCCGACACAGGGAAGTTCCTCCCTGGCCGCCTTGTAAGCCTCCGTTTCATAGCGGAGGCAGCACATCAATCGACCACAAATCCCGGATATTTTGGTGGGATTAAGGGAGAGATTTTGTTCCTTGGCCATTTTGATAGACACCGGAGCAAATTCCCCCAAGAAGGACGCGCAGCACATCTCTCGTCCACAGGGGCCGAGTCCACCGAGCATCCGGGCCTCATCTCTGACTCCAATCTGCCTCAGTTCGATGCGCATCCGAAAAACTCCCGCTAAATCCTTAACGAGTTCTCGAAAATCCACTCTCCCATCGGCGGTGAAGTAGAAGATCAGCTTGCTGTTATCAAAGGTGTACTCCACATCCACTAGTTTCATCGGTAAGCCGTGTTTAGCAATCTTCTCAAGACCGATGGCAAAGGCTTCCTCTTGCCGTTTAATGTTGTTTTCTACCACTTCCCGATCCTTGGGGGTAGCCAGTCGAATGATGGGCTTCAAGGGCTGAACCACTTCATCCTCCTGTACTTCCTTAGGGGGAACCACCACCAGACCATACTCCAAACCCCGAGAAGTCTCAACAATCACGTCGGTATCTATATCGAGATCCAAACCATTGGGATCGAAATAATATATCTTTCGGGCCTTCTTAAAGCGTACCCCTACCACCTTAACCATTTATAAAAAACTCCTTTATCGACATCGGCTTTTCATCACCGAACCGTCGCGAGGAAATGAATCTGTACCAATAGGGCATCGATTGTCAATCGAGTATTAACATGAAGGGACAGCGCATGTCGTGCCGTCGCCAGTTGTTCTTGAATTGCTGCTATCTCCTTTAGTGTAAACCTATTTGCCTGTCTTTCCAACTGCTCTGCTACCTCTGGTTGAGAGATTTCCAGTTCACCGGTGGCCTTGTAGATTAGAATAAGTCGAAACCACTCCTGTAATCCAGTTACTAACCTCTCGGCCTCAAGGGCATCATAGCCCCAGTCATTGGTCTGCTTAAAGAGCCAGTCGGCACCGGTATTGATTAGCTGGTCACAGAGGGCCCCACATTTGGCTAAGTCCCAATCGGCTTCGTCTGAGGCCTCCGTTAGAGCGTAACCGGTGATGCCCCGTGCCCGAAAAGCCCGCTTCCAAGCTTCTGTTTCCGGAATTCCCCGGTCAATCAGAGCCTGCGCCAGTTCTGGTCCTGGAACGGGGCTAAAGCGGTGAACTTGACATCGGGAAACAATGGTCGGCAACACCTGGGCCATATTGTTCACCGTTAAGATGATTATCGCCTCTCCAATGGGCTCTTCCAGGAATTTGAGGATGGAGTTAGCTGCCGCGACCGTCATCCTCTCTGCCTCTTCGATCAGGGCAACCTTGTAGTCGGCCTCGTAGGGCTCCAAACTCAGGGCCTGTCTTAGCTGTCTGATTTCATCGATGCCAATTTGCGTGCCCGCAGCCCGAAGCCGATGCCAATCGGGATGTTTGTCCTCCCGCACTTTAAGACAAGTGGGGCACTTGCCACAACCCGCCATGGGCTGAATGGGACAAAACAGGGCCATGGCTAAGGCTTCTGCAGTGGTCCTTTTGCCTAAACCATCGGCGCCGACAAAGAGATAGCCATGCACAACGCGACCTCGGCGCAGGCTGCGCTGCAGCGAAGTCACCACGTGGCTTTGTCCGACAATACTATTTAACCCCATGGCACATTCACCCCAAAATTTGTCTCCGGAGATTAGCAAGGCGAGACCATAGGGGTCCCGCCCAGAAATCTCATCTACTGATATATGTCACACAAGAGGCCTCTGATTTCATCAAGCCTTCTTACTAATTCAAGAATCGGCGCATGACGCTGCAAAACCATCTGCGTCATTTCATCCAATTGCTGATTGACAATCTGGACGATCCTATACACTCTCCTATTGCCGTAAGGGTCAAAGGTAGACTGCCGCTGGACACGATAACTCACCTTAACCGCGGTGCCAATAAACTGCTGAACTAGGGTGCGGTATCGCCGCAGATTGGCGAAGGTAGGCGACTTAACAAAGTGTTGCGCTGCCTTGTCTACCTCGTCCAAAGCTACGGATAATGCCTCTTCCACCCTTTTTTCCTCAACGGCCTCCAGGGTGGCAAAAAAGACCCCTCTCCCTTGGACCATTCGGCCTGCTGGGCGTGTACTTCGCCCCTTTCCCCTCTCCGTAGCTTGCCTTGCACTTTTGCCTACTTTCATCTACCGCTCATCGCCTCATTTTGATTTAGCTTCCGGCTAGATCTTTTCAAACTGGTCTACGTCGAGAATAAAGATCGTAGCTCCACCAACGGTTACTTCCACAGGGCGAGGAATGAAGGCGCTAATGGAACGTCCTACTGCAGCTAATGGGGTAATCAGTTGTTTTCGAGCCTTGCAAGTCTGGCGAATGATATCCATGACTTGATCTAACTGGTCCTCTTCCACACCAATCAATAGAGTTGTGTTACCTTCCTTGAGAAATCCTCCTGTACTGGCCAGTTTTGTGGACGCGAAACCCGCTTCCAACAATTCTTCCACCAACCGATTAACATCTTGATCCTGAACCACCGCTACAATTAGCTTCACCTTGGCACCCTCCCTTTTAGAATCTTACACTCGGAAACCTCGACGATGACCGGTGTAAAAGGTGCAGACACTTTATTCTAACTTCAAACCGAGGCGTTCTTTGACAACTGCTCGAATTTCCTCTTGGACGTCGCTGACTTTTCTCTTACCAACATTGACCACACAAAATCTCTCTGGCTCTTGGGCGATCAAGTGATGGTATCCTGCTCGTACCCGCTCGTGAAATCCTCGGCCTCGGTCTTCAATCTTGTCGGCTCCTGACTCCCTTCTCTGCAAGCGACCGGTAAGTTCCTCTGTGGTCGCATCGAGCCAAAAGGTTATGTCCGGTACCAACCCCTCGGTGGCAATAACGTTAACCCTTTGCACAGACTCCAGCGGATAGCCCAGGCCAAAACCCTGGTAGGCAAGGCTGGAATCCACGTACCGATCACAGACCACGATCTGTCCTTGGGCTAGTGCCGGAGCGATGACCTCTTGGACATGTTGCGCCCGATCCGCTGCCATCAACAGCACCTCGGCTGCCGGCACCACTTGATACTCCTGACTGTCTAACAGAATTCGCCTCAGGCTGACCCCCAGTTTGGTCCCCCCCGGCTCCCGAGTATATAGGGCAGTCTTTCCCAGAGAATTTAGCCACCCAACCAACAGCTGACCATGGGTCGTCTTACCGGTACCATCGAGTCCTTCAAAGGTAATAAACAACGTCGTCCAATCCTTCCTACTCTCGCAACTACGACTACCAATCTGCAATGGAAGTGGGTAGTACCTTCACACTTCGATGGGGCTCCTCACCCACGCTGGTGGAGGCCAACTGAGCCCTTTCGATTAGCTGGTGTTGTAACCGACGGATATATGCATTTTGCGGTCTTAACACCAAGGGTTCATTTTTCAGCTGAACCAGATGCACCGCTCTTTCGGCTTCCACCAGGGCTTCCGTTTCCGCGGAAGAGCCTCTGTCATGAAGCAATCGACGCACAAACTCCTGAACTTGCGCAAAGGTGTTACTGCGAATTACTTCCACGGGCAAGCCATGGTTGTGCATTTCTTTTAACTTCTTCGGCATCTTTCGGTATTGTCCTTTAACAGTCAAAGCCAGGTCTGCCTCATCTAGGGTATTAACTATTTGGATTTTGTCTTCCAGACCCTGTAAGGCCCTCCGCAAGTGGTTTCGACTCACGGCATAGGGAAAGATCCTAACTTTGGGACCATCGCATCCCAAATCTATGGTGTCAACCAGATGCCCACCAACGGGATCATCCACGACATAATCTTGGTGCCTACTGGCCCTTGGTTCAAGAATACCGTTGGTGTCGTCGTCACCATCGGACAGGACCGGAACCTCGTGGGCCCCTTGTACCACCACGTACTCCCCGTCAGCGGTCCGCTGTCTCACCTCTGGTTCTGGCATAACTCCCCGCAACCACATATCGACGGTAAAGGCCACGTCGGGATGGATGGCCAGAGTATCCTTATCCTGAATCTCCACCACAGCGTCAAAGGTAGGAGGGGCTTTGCGTTCCAACACCGTTTTCTGCGAGCCCCGTTTTCGTGCCTCTTCATCACCGAGAGTCACCGCTTGGATTCCCCCGACCAAGTCGCTTAAGGTGGGGTTCATCACCAGGTTGGCCAGGGTGTTGCCGTGGGCTGTGGCAATCAGTTGTACGCCTCGCTCCGCTATAGTTCTGGCGGCCTGAGCTTCCGATTCCGTGCCGATTTCATCGATGACGATCACTTCCGGCATATGATTTTCCACCGCCTCGATCATCACACTGGCCTGTTCCTTGCCGTAGGGCACTTGCATCCGCCGGGCCCGGCCGATGGCAGGATGGGGTACATCACCGTCACCGGCAATTTCATTGGAAGTATCCACCACCACTACCCGGCGCTGAAACTCTCCCGCCAAGACCCGAGCCACCTCTCGCAGCATCGTGGTCTTGCCCACACCGGGCCGCCCCAGCAACAGAACACTCTTTCCCGTTTCAATCACATCCCGGAGGATATCGATGGTACCGTAGACTGCCCGGCCAATGCGGCAGGTCAGTCCCACCACTTCATTTTGACGATTACGAATGCATGATATTCTATGCAAGGTGCGCTCAATTCCGGCCCGGTTATCGGAGCCAAATTCACCGATATGCTGCAGGACGTATTCCAAATCGGCTTTGGTCACCTCGGTATCCGATAAGTACTCCCAGCTATCGGCCCAACGGGCCTCCGGTTTGCGCCCTAGATCCAAGATTATTTCTACCAGCTCTTCCCGACGGGGAAGCTCCTGCAGTCTTTCCCTAATCTCTCGGGGTAGAACGTCAAACATCTCGACTAAATTGTCGGTGGTCGTCCACTGCTGCTGTGAGGACCTTGTTTCCGCAAGATTTTGTTCCCTTTGTCCTTCCCTTTCCGGCAACGACATCCACCCCCTATAGTGGCCCTTTCCTGAAATACTTGGTATTATTTTCCCCAAAAGCTTCTTTCTCAACCCATGGTACCCTAGACAACCACTGGAAGCAAATTGCCGTCAGGACCCGATAGGCCCCTAATGCTCACCCCACAGGCCTGAAGCTCCTGGAGATAATCGACAATCTCGACGGTAATCAGTTCCCCTGGAGCCAACAATGGAATCCCTGGAGGGTAGGGAATCACCCACTCCGCGGCGATCCGACCTACACTGGCGATGTACTCCACCGGCTCCTTGTCAGACCAGTATGCCCCCTGGGCCGACAGCTCACTGGCTTGGGGCTGGGGCCAACTTTGCAGAGTCTGCTCCTGGAGCCTTTGGGAGCCCTCCTCTCCGAGAGCCCTGTAGCCCCTTAACTTTCCAAGCGCAGTGATCAGCTGGTTAACGGTCTCTGGGGTATCGCCAATGGTGATTAGCGCCAGGATGCAATTGGTGGTAGCCATCTCCACCTGGATCCCAAATTCCCGGCGCAGTATTTCCTCGGCTCTGCTGCCGCTTAGACCTAAAGCAGAGACATCCACCAACAACTTCGTCGGGTCATAGTCCACGGCCAAGGCGCGAGCCTGGTGGCTATCCATACACCGCAAGTCCCCCGTCTGATTGATGGCCTGGCGGGCATATTCCGCCAACTCTATCGTCTCCTTGAGCCACTGAGAGCCAGTGGTAGCCAACTGCCTCCGAGCTTCATCCAAGGAAGCCAGGAGTAGATGAGAGGGACTGGTACTGGTGATCAATGCCAGGGCATCGGCCACCCTTTGGGGGCAAATATATCCCCCTCGAACATGCAGGTAGGAGCCGCCGGTCAGGGCTCCGCCCAACTTATGGGGACTTTGAACCACAAGGTCTGCTCCCAAATCAAGGCTTTGGGACGGTAAAAGCGAGCTAAAGGCCATATGGGGGCCATGGGCTTCGTCGACAATTACCGGCACTCTCCTCTGATGAGCCTCTGACACCACAGGTTCCAAATCCAGACACAGCCCAACATAGTCCGGTCTGGTGACCAGAACCCCTTGATAGGAGCCACCTTCCTGCAACCGTTGGGTAATTGTCTCCGGGGTCGGCGGCAAGGTGATTCCCCACTGAGCATCATAGCGAAAGGGGATGAACTCCGGCTCTAATCCCGACAACAGCAGCCCTTGATACACACTGACATGACTGTTACGAGGCACCAATACCCGATGACCCTTTCGGAAGGACTTCTCCGCCCCACCGACAGATCCCAGGGCTAAGAAGGCCGCCTGGATCCCTTGACTGGTCCCGTTGACGAGGAAAAAGCTTCGGGAAGCACCATAGGCCTTTGCCAGCAACTGCTCCGCCTCAGCCCGCAAAGCATTCACCTCATGGTCGACCCCAATCGCCTCCACCTCATCGGAGGCATCCATGGCCAAGGCTTTGGTACCCAGGGCCTGAATTAGGTTGGGCATCTGCCGACCCCTTCCCAATTTATGTCCCGGGGTATGGAAGGGGATGACAGCGGAATTGGCATAGGCAACAATCCCATCATAGAGGGGTGCTTGGCTTTGATCTGGTTTTAGCTCTCTAGTCATCTAGCTCACATCTTCCAACTGAATTTTTTACCAGAAAAGTCAACGGTATGCTAATTCCAATTAATCTTACCTTAACATGGAAGGGAAAACAATCCATTGCAAATTGACCACTTTCCCACCATGTGGTAATGTGAAATATAACGATAGCTGTCCATTAAGGGGGAACACGCTATGTCGGCCCGACAGACACTGGGACAGAAAATAAGGGCTTTACGCAAGGCCAAGGGACTAACGCAACAGCAGTTGGCTGAACCGCACTTTACCAAAAGTTTCATCAGTCAGATTGAAAAGGACAGCGCCAAACCTTCTCTCAAGAGCCTGCAAATCATGGCAGAACGACTGGGAAAGCCCGTTAGTTATTTTCTCGAAGACCCAACACCAACTACCACTCCGCAAATTCCAGAAAAGGTTTTCCATCTCATTACCTTAGCCCAAAAACTTGAGGAAAACAAACTGCCGCAGGACGCGCACCAATATTACCAGGAAGCGCTGGAACTAGTCGCTACTGAATCCACCCACCTGCGGTGTCGAATCCTCACCTATATCGCTCGTACCGCGGCGGCGATGGAGAATTACCAGCTGGCATTGGACCAATATCTGCGAGCAATGGATGGCTTTGCTTCAGTCTGTGATCGCCACAGCGCCGCGAAGGCAGGAATTGAAGCGGGGCTCCTCTATTATACCCAAGGCCACTTAGACAAGGCTATAGAGCTCTTAAGTAAGGCCAATGACATGCTGGAGCCTACAGAGGGCGATACTGGCTTTTGGAGCGTCTTTGCCCAGCTCCATTTGGGACTAATTCACCGCCAAAGACAGGAACCAGCCAAGGCCCTAGAAAGCCTGCAAAGGGCCTGGGAGACCTGTCTGCAGTACAAGACCTTTGTCAGATATGGACAGGTCGTAACGGAGATAGGCCTATTATATCGGGATGAAGGGGATTTGGACCGAGCCCTGAGCTTTCTGTCGAAGGCAGCAGCCTTTTATCAAGGTATCGACAATCAGCAGGAAGAAGCTAGGTGTCAAATTCTCTCGGTGGATATCAGCATTCGCCTAGGAGCGGTGGAGGGAATGGAGAGCCAACTGCGGGATGCCTTGAATACCCTCCAGTTTTGGGTGTATCCCCAAGAAACCTATCTGGGACATTTGCTCCTGGCGGAAATCGCGGCCAATCACAGGAACTTCACCGAGGCCTTAGAGCTGATGGAAACGGCCCGAGAATTTGCCCAAGGTCCCGAGCAAACCCTCCAGGCTGGAGTCCGGGTGGGTAAATACCTAAGACTAGCTGGCAAGACCGCCGACAGCCTAACAGTGCTGCAGGGGCTAGAAGGCGATGAGAACTCAACTCAGACTTCAAAGCAATTGCAAGCAGAATTGTACTCGGAACTGGCGGACACCTACACCGCCTTGGGCCAGGATGAGACAGCCGCCGAGTACCTGCGTAAATCCTTGGAGCTGTATCGAAGTATCACTCCATAATCTATAGCAGCCAATAACTAAAGCGGCGATCTGCCTGGTGCAAATCGCCGCTTTTGCCTTCTAGATCACGGAAATTCTAGGGAAACCGGCAGCTTCCCCCTTGCAGGAGCCTCCCCCAACAAGATCCTGGCGGTGGCATCCACAGCCTCCGCCGTCGGAGTGTACATCGCAATAAAGGTCTTCAATCCCCAGAGGTAATTACCATCATAGGGCGCTCCCGTTGCCACCAGGATCAAGGGTACACCGGCATCCCGAAGGCTCTGGTAAAGCTGGGTCTGGTACCTTGAGCCAATGGCATTGTCGGTGACTAGAACCACGACATCGCAAGCCTTAGCCTGTCCCAACAGAGTACTAATCGCCACCGTCTCATCGATTACTTGGGGGGTAATAGTCATTTGGGTTCCCAGCTGTTGGCTGTACTGTCTCAGTCTACTGCCCAACTGGCTGGGATCAAAGGGCGGGTTGCGCCGAGGGGAAATAACTAAAACCCTCTGTCCCCTCTGCAAGGGGATCAAGCCTGCCTCATCCTTGGCCACCGTTACACTATGATCGGCCACCTTCTGGGCCACTGCCTGCACCTGGTGCCAGGTACGTTTCTGTTGGGCTTCATTCCCTGGGCTAAATCCAGACTCTGCCAACAATCCCACCCGTTCCTTCGCCCGAAGGATCCTTTCCACTGACTGGTTCAGTCGCGTCTGACTAATGCGCCCTTCCCTAACAGCAGCCAGGAGTTGTTCATACACCTGGGTCTGGAAGCTAGGAGTGTGACAGACCAGGATCAGATCGGCGCCAGCCTCAACTGCTTTCACCCCAGCCATGGCCCCATATCGCTCCGACACTGCCTTCATTTCCAGATCGTCGGTGACAATCAAACCATCGTATCCCCATTCCTCTCGCAGGATTCCCGTAAGGATGGGCCGAGAGACCGTTGCCGGGACACGGCTGGAATCCAGGGCAGAAAAGACGATATGGGCCGACATGATCCCCCCAATATCGGTTTCCGCAGCGGCTTTGAAGGGCACCAGTTCGACGGTATCCAGTCGTTCTCGGTCAAAGGGAACACTAGGTAACCCTATATGGGAATCAACGGTGGTGTCGCCATGACCGGGAAAGTGCTTCGCCACTGCCAACACATCGGCAGACTGCAATCCCCTTATGTACTGGGTTCCCAACTCAGCAACTAAGCTAGGAGTATCGCCGTAGGAGCGATCTCCAATTACAGGATTTCGAGGGTTGTTGTTAACATCCATTACCGGCGCAAAGTTCATATTGATCCCCAGGCTGCGCAGATGTGCGCCCACGGCACCGCCCACCTCATAGGAAAGCTCCGGGGAGCGAGTGGCGCCCACTGCCATCTGGCTGGGCATGACTACTCCATCGAACTGCAGCCTCGAAACCCTGCCACCCTCTTGGTCCACAGAGATGAATAGGGGAATGTCAGACTCCCTCTGCAATTGCTGAATTAGGTCCGTCACCTGTTGGGAATCGGATATGTTCCGTGAGAATAAGGTTATTCCGCCGGGACGGATCTGGGAGAGAATACGGCGGGTGGCTTCATCAAATTCCCGACCACCGATCCCGATGGCCATTAGCTGACCAACCTTTTCCTCAACAGTCATTTCCGCCATTAGCTCCTGCACCGGACCTGCCATATCGGGAGGAAAAGGAGTTACTAAGCCGCCTGAGCCCGATCTCTTGATGGCATCCCAGGCTCCCAGTCCAACTCCCACTACCATACAAACCAAGAACACCGCTAGGATCATCCGCCTATTGATACCCAACCGCCTCACTCCATCACCTACTAGCACCGCTAAGGAATTTCCTCAATTCTTGTCTGCGCTTCTGCTACTTCCTGGTTTAATCGTAAAAAGAGCATCGGTATAACCCACCCGATGCTGATGTTTGTAGCCTGCCAAGGATATGCCTTTCTTAGTCCTGGCACCTACCGATTCTGTTCCTGACGATAGAGAAGATAGGAATAGACCATAATACCGATGGTCACCAGCATTAGGACGCCGAAGGAAATTATAGCTCCGATTTTACTGGGAATCAGGGCGGTAACGGCAAAGATCACCCCAGCTACCACAAAGGCATATCCCCCATGTTTATGGGTCTTTTCCCAGACAGTGGAACTGGCCAAGGTCCATGGTGTTCGGATTCCGAACATATAGTTGTGCTGCACTTGGGGCATATACCATCCTATGATGATCAGCAACAGACCAACGGCGATCCGAACTATAGTCGACACATCTACCGGCAACCCACTGGCCACAGCTATCGTCAACCAGTGCAGCCCAATTAAGAAGAGGACTGTGGCCGCCATCACAACCTTGTAAGCCCTTCGATGCTTTTGATAGGCCTCTCGGCGGGGATCAATCCTTGGGACTACCAGCATCAACAAGTAGATGGCGACGGGCAGAAAAGCAGTCATCCACACATTGCTTTTTGCGCCAACCCGATCCACCTCACCCTCCCAATTCCAATGGAGGGGAACTTCCTCCGGCAATCGGGAGTAAATCAGTGCGGTAGCTACTATTGATACTATCATCAGTGCCCACAACACTCCCGTCAGCTTCTTCACATCTTTCACCTCCTGTCCCTACGTGGTAGTTGAATAAGCAATACTTTCCCTTCACCATACTTATTATTACCCCATCCCGAAGTTGCATCCTGCTCTACCGGGTACAAAGGCTTCGAGAAGCACAATAAAAAAAGCACCGACCGCAAAGGTCGATGCTTATGGCTCCCCGGGTAGGACTCGAACCTACAACCACACGGTTAACAGCCGCGTGCTCTACCATTGAGCTACCGAGGATTAAAAGGTATTCGGCAACGT
>JAAYGB010000003.1 GCA_012727955.1 Bacillota bacterium | reverse complement strand
CTTCCTTACCATGGAAGTGCTCTACCTGCTGAGCTACATCGGCTTATCTGGAGCGGTAGACGAGTCTCGAACTCGCGACCTCACCCTTGGCAAGGTTGCGCTCTACCAACTGAGCTAAGCGGGCTTGTAAGATGGTGGAGGGAGAAGGATTCGAACCTTCGAAGGCGAAGCCAACAGATTTACAGTCTGCCCCCTTTGGCCAACTTGGGTATCCCTCCACGCTTTCTCTGCAACCAAAGCTAATAGCAAGCTACAACTCGGAAGTATATCAGCTTGACCATCGCTTGTCAAGTCCACTTTTTGGTAATTCTCCGACTCCGTCGATAAATCCTGCACCGCCGATTGTCGGCTGATTACCTCCGTCGTCGTTGTGTCCGACGGACATTTAATAATTTATCACAGGAGCTTGCAGATGTCAAGGTTCTAAATCCAACCATTGTTACCTGCCCTTGACGAGACTGACAGTTAACGGCGACCGCAGTCACTGCCAACTGTCAGCGTTGATAATATATCAAGGATTTGCGGCGAAGTCAACCCCGTTTTTCTCACCGGCTCTCACCCGCAAGGCACCAACAAAATCCAAGTCATCCTGCGGGTGATTCTTATATAACCAGAACTCCCGTTGCAACCGGTAGTCGCCGACCCAGGAACGTTCCCAGCCCGGAGGACGTCTCATTGCCCTTTCCCGCCGCTTGGCCCTCAGCAAATTATGCCGATAGACATAGGTAAAACCCTGCTTGTCCCAAAATCCTTCTGCCGTGTTCTTGGCTTCAAGATAAAGATATGAGATCCCATACCTTTGGCTGAACCATTTAACATAATCCACTAGTTCGCTGCCGATACCGGAACCCCGCTGCTCCTTGGGAATCTCCACCTTTTCCACGTACAGGGCCCCCGTCAATTCGTGGAGGTGACAGTACAGGTGGAAAGCCGGTGTTTTCTCCTCCGCCGAAAGGGGAGTGTGAAGGTCCACCGACAATATATAAGGACGTTCGTCCATGGAAAACTCCATTTCCACGGGACTTTGTAACCGGTGCTGCAGTTTCGCCCGCAGTGCCCCCAGCACACCGCTGATAATCAATCCATCGATATCGGCCTTGGCCCTTTGCCTGTTTTCCTCCAGGCAGTAGTAATATTGCCGAACATACTGACTGTCCTTCCAAATCCGGCTTGGAATTCCCTCTTCCTCAATGACCACTGAACCTTGGTCCAACTGTTCTCCCAACTGGCTCACCGCGGCCAGCACCCCTAAACCGATTTCCCTTTGAGCAGGAACCACCGCCTCTGCCACCAGGCACTCCGTTTCCTCGGGAACTATCATCTCCAGTTTGAGGGCAGTCTTCTCAAACTCCACCTTCACCACGGTGCTGCTGCCCCTGTCCACCGCGTCCAACTTCGGCTCTTCATCTACAATCCTCTGCAGTTGGCGGCGGAACCTCTGCCAAACCATAACTTCTCCCCCTCGCTGGACCCGGTCCTTTGACACCACCGGCCCGAGACACACGAGGGTTAGTATACCATGAAGCAATGGGAGGAGTAAACCGCTCAGCCCCTCACCGGACTTGCCGCAACAGCAGCCAAGCTCCTCCGGCTAACAAGAGCAAACCCAAAGCCTTAGACCATTGAAAGGGGACTTTTTCCAAACCGAGAATGCCCAGATGATCTAGCAAAAAGGCTGTCCCCACCTGCCCCACAATAATCGCGGTGGTTGCCGGGGCAACCCCCACCTTGGGGATGCTTTTGGCTACGGTGTACACGATCAACACCCCTAGAGCCCCGCCCAGCCATGTATACCAAGGGGCCTGTACCGCCTTGGCCAAACTACCGGTTCCCAGGGGAAAGACCAACACCCCAGCCACTGCCAAACCCACCCCCTGAACGATCAAGGTTGCCTCCCACAACCCCGTCACTTGACCTAAGGCGGAGTTTAACGTTCCCTGTACTGCCATCGTCATCCCCGAGAGAAAGGCAATAGCCAAAGCCAGCAGCGCACTATCCATGAAGCTTCCACTCCCTCTACATTGTTGGTTCAAGGATTTAGTATGCCCACCCATCGCCTCGGGCAAAAAAAGAGGAAGACTGCTTCCTCCAAGAAAGAAGCTGCCTTCCTCTCATTTCAGTTTCTTTGATTCCCTTTGCGGGTCTATCGCCACAGGAGAGCCTCTACATCCACTGGCCTGCGAATAATCTCATGGGCATAGAGAAAATCCGCTGTATCCATGAGGGAACTCAAGGCCCCTTCATCGAGGGTGGGATCAAAGGTGTACTTGGGCATAATCCTTTGGACGATGTTCTCCGGCAGCCCAGTGGCCTCGGCCACCAAGGCCAGGGTTTCCTCGGGATTGGCCTCGATATAAGCGATTGCCCTGTTGTGGGCCCGCAAAAAGGCCTCAATCAACTCAGGATGTTGGGAAACCAGGGCATCGGAGGCAGTAATCAGGGTCATCCCCGAGAACACTCCAACACCGTCGCGAATCACCTTAATCTGTCCGGCGGAGCTCAACCGAGTCAATACCGGTTCGACCACCATGGCGGCATCTACATGTCCACCCATCAGAGCACTTACCCCGTCGGGAACCAGCATGTTGACTACCTCAACATCAGCCAGGGACTTACCCTCTTGCTCCAAGAGCTTAGCCAGAAGGTAGTGAACCTCGGTACCTACCGGCAAAGCAATCCTCTTACCTAGTAGATCCTTAACTCCCCCGGCGGGACTGTCGGCCTTGGTGACCAGGGCAAAGCCTCCCGGCGATCTTCCATAGGCAGCTACGATCCGAAGATTTCTACCGCCTGCGGCCGAGGTCAAGGTCGAGGTTCCTCCCATCACTGGAGACAAATCCAGCTCCCCGGCAGCCATTGCCTCGGTCATCTGATATCCCGCCAAGAACTGCCGATAGTTGACCTTAACTCCCAAGGAAGCCAACTCATCCTCTAACAGATTCTTCTCCTTAGCCACAATACTGGGCACGTTGAGGGGCATTGGATTATAGCTAACATTGAGCGTTGTCTTCCTTGGCTGTGCCCCCACGACACTACCCAAGAGAACCAGTAAAACTACTATACTGAGCAAAGTTTTGTTCCAGTTCAGCTTCATCACCACGATCCTTCCTTTTCATGCTCAATAATCTCTCCGGTGACCCCTTCCCCTTTGGGAAGCCATTCACTAATCATCCAAATGACGGGCCCCATCCACCAACCATTGGGTTATCTGTGCCCGATAGGGATGCAATGCCGCATCCACTCGGTCCCGGGGCCTGGGTAAAGGTACCGGCAAGCAGTGGCGAATTCGCCCGGGACGGGGGCTAAGGACGTAGACCCGATCGGCTAAGTACAAGGCTTCATCAACACTATGGGTCACCATGACCACGCTGAGGGCCCGGCGACGGACAATTTCCCCCAAGGCGTCCTGCAGCATCACTCGGTTAGCTATATCTAGCCCCGAGAAGGGCTCATCGAGGAGCAACACCTCAGGTTCCATGGCCAACACCCGGGCCAAGGCCACTCGCTGGGCCATTCCCCCGGACAACTGCCGAGGATAGTGGTCAGCGAAGTCGGCAACTCCCATCAGGGTCAACAACTCATCGATCCGAGCTTCAACTTTCTCTACTTCCGTTCCTTCCGCCATTCCCAAAGCCACGTTGTCAGAAACTGTCAACCAAGGAAACAGGCGGGGTTCTTGAAACATTATTCCCCGTTGCCGCCCGGGCCCAGTAATTTCCCGACCACAAAAGGTGACCATCCCCGCGGTAGGCCGCTGCAGTCCTGCTGCCAGGCGCAGCAAAGTGGTCTTACCGCATCCACTGGGTCCCATCAAGGCCAGTATTTCTCCCCGGTTCACCGCAAAGGAAACATCCTCTACCGCCAGTAAAGGCTCACCTCTACCGGAAAAAACCACTCTAACAGAGGAAAACTCCAGTACCGGCCGAGGGGCAACGGCTTGTTCTTTACTTGTCTGCACCCTTATTCCCCTCCGCCGCCCAAGGTAACAACCGGGTCTGCAGCCTTCTCCCGGCCCAATCCACTCCCAATCCGAAGACCCCAATGCTTAGGATACCAATAAACATTTCGTCCAGCCGGACCAAAGATCGGGCAGCCATAATCATGTAGCCCAGCCCCGAAAAGGCCGCCAACATCTCCGCTGCCACCAAGGCTCGCCAACTCATCCCCAGCCCCAGTCGCAGGCCGGTGAAAATCCCCAGACTTGCCGCCGGCAGGACTAACTTACGCCAGCGACGCCGAGGCGACAGACATAAACTCGCGGCCACCTCTTCGTACTCCTGGGCAATGCCTGCCACCGCCATCTCGGTATTCAGTAATATGGGGAAAAAGGCAGCATAGGCAATTACCGCCAGCTTCGGTGCCTCGCCTAGACCCAGCCAGACAATAAACAGGGGCACCCAGGCTACCGGAGGAATCTGGCGGAGAAATTCCAGAGTTGGGGATACCACCCGGCGAAACCCGGGCTGAGACCCAATCAGGATACCTGCAGGAACGGCAATCACCGCCGCCAAGGTAAATCCCCCCAAAACTCGGGAGAGGCTAATTCCCACATGCTGCCAGTACCGGCCGTTGTCCAGCAACCGAACAAAGCCCTCCACCACCTCCTGGGGCGACGGAATCGTCCCGGGAGCCGCAACCCCCAGGGCACAGGCCAACCACCAGCCACCGACAACTGCCATCGGAAGTACTATCGCCTGTATACCCCTTTTGACTCGCCTGTGAAACCCCCGGAACTCATTAGCCATACCAATCTTCCTATCTTTGCTGACCAATTATATAACGACGGGCGGCCTGCAGCCCTTCCTCCAGAGACTCCGCCTCAGCTCTCCCTTGAGCCTGCCGGGCCGTTCCCCCGCCCTTCCAACCGTAGTCCTGACCACACTCCCGAAGGACCTGAGAGGCATCGATGCCGCTATCCTCTCCCGCCACCACCAACACAAAGGGCTTGGGTGAGGCAACTCCGGCCAGGACCACTGCCGCTGAATCTAACCCTACTATCCCCGCGGCCAGTTGTCGCAACTCCTCTACTCCCCGCTCGGGATAGGACAAGAGATACACTCCGTCACTGTCGGCGGCTGCCACGATGGCCTCGGCTTCGTACTTCAGCAGGGACGATGTCAACTCGTTGACTTGCTTTTTCAAGGTCTTAATCTGGTCATCCCAGTGGCGCACCATGTCGGGAAGATCCTCGGCTCCTATCGTCATGTAACCGGTCACTTCATCGATAATCTCAGACTTAAACCGATAATCCTCCAGGGCTCTCTGACCACAGGCAAAGTGAACCCGGGTGTTTCCCCTGACCTTTTCCGTCTTCAGTATTTTGATCAAACCAATCTCCCCGGTACTGCGGGGATGGGTGCCGCCACAGGGGGAGTAGTCAAAACCCTCCACCTCGATAACCCGCACGTCGCTTTCGGCCTTGCCGCTTTTTCGAATGGGCAGATCTATCTCATCGGCCGTCGGGAAAACATGAACAACAATCCGGCGATTCTCGGTGACTATCTGGTTCGCCAAGTCCTCGATCCGCTGGATTTGCCCCGCGGTTAACTGGGGCACATCGAGATCGATGGTAACACTGTTATCACTAAGATGAAAGCCTACCGTTTCTGCCCGGGCCACCTGCAGACAGGCCTGGGACAGGATGTGTTGACCGGCATGCTGCTGCATGTGATCAAAGCGTCGCACCCAACACACCTTGCCCCGAATTCGTTCGTCTTCAGGCAAAGGATTCTCCAACAGGTGGATAATGGTATCCCCCTCTTCAATCACCTCAATTACCGGTTGCCCCTGCAAAAATCCATCATCATAGGGTTGTCCCCCAGAAGTAGGGTACAGGGCCGTTGCATCGAGCTCAACTTCCCACAGACCATCACCGTTTTGCCTCTGACTTACCACCTGCGCCGTGAACTCAATCCGGTAGGGATCGCGATGATACAATTTTTCGGTCATAAATTCACTCACTCCCGCTCTTCGGTGATGCACACCACGAGTTCCAGGTATATCTGGCTGTCTACAACCCATCCTAAACCCAAGCGTTTCAATAACACCATCGGATCGGCTTTCCTTAACAAACAGGTTTTGGCATCCCTTGTCTCAATACCTGCTCATGGATGAAGGAAAGGTTAATTTTTTGGATCATCCACCATCATGAACTAACAAAATCCCACACACCCCAAGAAGATCGTGCTATACTATTACGGGCAATAATGTTCCGAAAACTTGTGAAACGATGGGGGAGTTTCCTTTGGATTTGGACATGCTGATTGGTGTATTTGGAGGCCTTGGTCTATTCCTTTATGGAATGCAGACCCTATCCGATGGACTCCAAAAAGTGGCCGGAGATAGATTACGCCGGCTCTTGGAGGTGTTGACACGAAATCCCCTCACGGGAGTGATCATGGGAACTGTAGTCACTGCCATCCTCCAGAGCAGCAGCGCCACCACGGTAATGATTGTAGGATTTGTCAATGCCGGACTGATGACCCTAAGGCAAGCTGCCGGGGTGATCATGGGAGCCAACGTTGGAACTACGGTGACAGCTCAGATCATTGCTTTGGATCTCAGTGAGGCAGCCCTCCCGGCCACAGCATTGGGTGTACTGCTTATCATGTTCAGCAAGAACAAGCGAACCCGGTACGTGGGACAAGCCCTGGTTGGATTTGGCTTGCTGTTCCTGGGCATGACAACCATGAGTACCTCCATGAAGCCCTTGGCTGACATGCAGTGGTTTACAGACCTGACGGCTAGGTTTGCCCAAAATCCCTTTCTCGGTGTCCTAGCCGGTATCGGATTAACGGGTATAGTGCAAAGCAGCTCGGCCACCATTGGTATTCTCCAGGGACTGGCAAGGGAAGGCGCCATCAGTTTGCAGGCAGCTTTACCAGTCCTTTTTGGCGACAATATCGGTACTACAGTGACCGCCTTGCTGGCTTCCATTGGTACCTCGCTGGCAGCTCGCCGCGCTGCAGTGATGCATACGCTGTTCAACGTGATCGGTACTATTATCTTTCTAATCATATTCCCGCTGGTGGTACCGATAGTGCTCCGCTCAAGCACCAGCATCGTGCAGCAAATTGCCAATGCCCACACCGGCTTTAACGTTGCCAACACCCTAATCCAGTTACCCTTTATCGGGGTGTTGGTACTTCTGGTCACTAGACTGATACCCGGTGAAACTGAGATACCAAGCAGGCCTCACTACCTAGATCGTAGATTCTTGCATTCTCCCGCCGTTGCCCTCCAGCAGGCTAGAAAGCACTTCGTCCTGATGGGCCAAATTGCCAAGGAAACCGTTCACTTGGCTGCAGAGGGAGTCCTCAACAACGACGATGAGGCTGTACAGCGGGCCTTTCAACTGGAGCAAGAAGTCAACCAAATGGAGCATGAGGGGATTCAGTACCTACTGGACATCTCCAAACAATCCATTAGCGACCAGCAATCTGAAATGATTAACATGATGCTCAATGTGGCCAACGATTTGGAGCGAATTGGCGACCATGGAGAAAACATCGGTGAATTGGCATTGGAGAAAATTGAGGCTAAGCTAGGCTTTTCTGAACAGGCTCAGGAGGAATTGGTCCTGATGCGGGATCAAGTCTTAGCCCTAGTGGAAAGAGCTGTTTCCGTACTTCAAACGGATAACAAGACCCTGGCCTCCAACCTCTATAAGTACGAGGAGCAAATTGACGAGTTGGAGACCCAGCTGCGCAACAGTCACATGGCCCGACTCAATGCTGGGGCCTGTTTGACCACGCCAGGGATTATTTTCCTCGATGTCATCAGTAACCTGGAAAGGGTGGCTGACCACGCATCAAACATCGGGAACTGGATCATTGACTATACTCCCACCCATACCAGCCCCAACCTTCCAGAACATGACGACTAATCTTTCGGTAAATAACCAGCAATAAGAAACGGGTGTTGGCAAGGAAAACTTGCCAACACCCGTTTCTTATTGTGCCTCTAGCCTAATCTGCACTTCAAATCTAAGATATTATCCGATGAACGTCGGCATCGATGAAGGCCTGGCCCAACTTCTTAGCTGCTCCGACTCGATGGTGACCGTCGAGAACAAAATACTCGTCCTTTAGTTCGTATACCTCGATGGGCGGTAGGATTTCGCCCCGCATCATCGCCGCCTCAATCCGCTTGGAGCGGTCATCGGGCCTACGCCACCGCCATTGAAAGTTGACATCAAAATCCTGATACCGATCGACGCTGCCGACTATCTTATCGACCTCGATGGGAGTGACGCCGATACGGCGCAGATTAATCGCTCTATGTTTTGGTCGCTCTTCTTCAAAGGAACGGAGAGGTTTTTGTCTGGAAAACAATGACCACATGCCCATTACCCCCCACTCTTCACTGCTATTGCCATCGGGCACCTTCAGTATAAAAGGAGGGGGGCAATTGCTCAATTGACAGGGTGTAAAGACTGTGTAAGACATTTGTTAATGATAACTTCTGTCATTAAGCTACCGCTTCTGCTCCAGCACCTGCACTTCCCTAGCCAAGTTCTCCAGCATCGGTTCATATTCCACCTGGCCCCGCAGGTAACGGGAGACATGCCTTTGCACAATGGGCCAGAGCTCATGCCAATTCCGGGTTCTGGGCATCGGCCGAGCATACTGCGCTGCCTCAGCAAAGATCTGTTTATTTACCCCATCACTGCTCTCTAAAAACGCGGGGGAAAAGGCAACGGAATAGCGAACAGGAAACTGATTGAAGACACTGGCAATCAACCGCTGCACGTCCTCTTCCAACAAGAACTCGAGGAAGCGCAGGGACAGGCTCACGTTTTTGGAGCCGGCGATGATGGCTACCCCTTGGCCGCTGGCCTCCACTGCCCTGCGCCCGATGGGACTGGCGGGGAAGTGAGCGACTCCAAAGTCAAAGAGGTACTCCTCTTCCTTGGAGTTCCAGGTCCACATCTTGGGAGCCCAGGATCCCGCAGGCATCATTGCCACCTGACCCCTTTGCCATAGTTGTGGAGGATAGCGCAAATTGGCAGCCAAAGCCGCCTCTTCATCGGCCACCACCTTCACCGGTCCCGACCAAAACTGCCGATAAAACTCCAAGGCCCCCTTGGTCTGGGGTTGGGACAACAGCAAAGCCCCATTGGTCCCCACTAGACTGCCTCCGTTGGCCCACACCAAGGTGGCCCAATTGAAGTACCAGTTGGTGAACCCATACTGGGAAGGCTGTGACGACCCCGGGGCAGGGACCGTTAACTTCACCGCTGCCTCTAACAAATCGTCCCACATCCAGTCTTCGGTGGGAAGGGCCACTCCCGCTGCCTCAAAGAGCTCTTGATTATACAACAGAGCCTGAATGTCCAGGTCAAAGGGATAGGCAAGGAGCGCTCCATCGATATCCTGCCACAACTCAAAGGCCCCGGGAAATACATCCCGATAGGGCTCCCCCTCACCCTTCCAATAGTCCGTCAAGTCCAGCAGGATTCCCAAGGGAGCTACTTGGCTGAACCACTGGGAACTGATGGAGATTACGTCAGGCAAACTATCAAGGTCTTGGGTCAAGGCTGCCCGTTCCAAGCGATTTCGAATCTCCACCCAAGGCATCTCCAGGGCAACCACCTGACAGGACCAGCGCTCCTCAAACTCTTGAATCAGGGGGGTTAGCTGCTGCATATACTGCGATGAATTCCAATGCCACCAGGTAATTTTCTCCTGTGCTGCAACCTCTGCTTGTCCAATTAGAAATAAAAAAAGAGCCGAAAGAATTAGGATCGGTACCCTTACTTTGCACCTAGCCAAGATATTACCACCCCACTACTACCATCCCACGCTGCCTTCCTGCTCGGTCAAATAGGAGCCTAACCTCATTCCCTTCCCCTTACCCCTTCATACATTGATAAGAGAATACCGCCCAGAACATCTGATGATGCCGCTTGGAGAAGAGGTTAGGAGGTATTACCGTGGTCAAATCCAAGGAAGGTCAAAGGGCACCAGGTACACCGGTGCCAGTAAATGGCTTTTCTCTTTTTCTTATTCTAATTCTGCTGCTCTTGTCCTTCCCCGGAACAGAGCAGCTAAAGAATAACCTCAACCGTCTTTTTAGTCCTCGTCCGTCCGCGGCTGCATCGCCCAAAGGAGGGACGAAGGAATGAAGGATTCTCGTTTTCTCGCCGGATTCCGGGCAGCCTTGACCCGCCCCCGCCGGGGAAAACGCCGCCGAAAACTTGTAGTGTTTCAACCGGGGATGGAGCTGAGCTCCTGTCAGGATACCTTGCATAGGTGTGCGATGCGGCCCCTCAAGGCCCTTCCCTTGGCCAATGCCTATGCCGTGGAGTTGGATGAGGCCGATGAAGCCTCCTCGGTCCAACTGCTGAACCATCGGGGGATTCTCCGCATCGACGATGATATCGAAGTGAAAATCGCGCCCTTCCCACTGATGCTCCGCAGCAGAAGTCAAAGCGACCGCCGGTTCAACCAAATTCCCTCCTGGGGCTGGGAGCGTATTGAAGCGGAGGTAGCTCAGGATAAGAACTTAGCACCGGTTCCAGTGGCAGTGATCGACACCGGAATTGCAACCAGCCATCCCGACCTACGGGGCAAGGTAGTAGGAGGAGTCAACACCATCACGTCCGGCGGTAGTTATTCCGATGATAACGGACACGGCACCCATGTGGCCGGAATTATCGCGGCTCTAAATAACAACTTTGGTGTTGTCGGTGTAGCTCCCAATGTCGAGCTGTACGCCGTCAAAGTCCTGGATCGTTCTGGTTCCGGTAATCTATCGGACCTGATCGAAGGACTGCAATGGTGCATAGACAACAACATTCGCCTAGTCAACCTCAGTCTATCTTCGGAACGGACCAATGAAACCTTCAAAGAGGCTGTGCAAGAAGTACACCGCCGGGGTGTCACCATGGTGTGTGCCGCCGGTAACAATGGACCCAATGGCCAAATCAACTACCCCTCTCGATACGAAGAACCCATTTCGGTAGCCGCCACAACGAAATCCGATCACATCGCCGATTTTTCCAGCCGAGGGCCGGAAGTTGACATTTCCGCTCCCGGACAGGACATTGTTTCCACCTGGTTAGGCGGCACCTACAAGAGTCTGAACGGCACTTCCATGGCAACACCCTTCGTTACCGGAGCAGCGGCTTTAATCATGGGGGTCATTCCCGACGCATCCCCGAGCCAGGTGCGTTCCCTATTAACCCGCTCTGCGGTGACACTGCAGCAGGCCAGTCGGACCTCCCAGGGAGCCGGACTGGTTAATGTCCAGCGACTATCCCAGATGCTTTGGCCCAGTGGTAGTTCCCGGTGGTATTCCCTACGTTAGCTGGACCAAGTAGAGAGGCGGCACCAGCCGCCTCCTCACCTTTTTAGTGCCGGTACTTACCGGCCATATCCCGTAAAAGCAGCAGAATGCCAATAAACCCCTCAACGGTGTCGCTTATTTCCCGCAGCTTTGCATCGATATGGACTGCAGTGCCAATAAAGGGATCCTCACTGGCGGCTTCCGCCAATTGATGAGATACCGACTGCAGCTTGCTGGGCAAGCTGTGGCTAACCCGCTGTACAGCGGCACTGATTCCCACATCCCCTGCTTCTCCTGGACTGACCACTCCCCCGGAGCTGCCGTTGGCTTCCTGACCCTGCTGCCAACCGGAAGCCATTGGCTTCATCCCACCGAGAATTTGCTGCGCAGTTTGGAGCAAACTGGACATCTCCGCGGGGGACTTACCAAAGAGCGAACCGAGAGTTGACATCATTTCAGGGGGGACCTGTTGGCTGGTGGGAGCCTGCTGATCCAACGGATACTCCTGATAGTTACCGGAGTGAGTTGTTGTATCCTCGCCGTTGCCCTCTTCTTCGCCCTGGGACTGAGAGTTTCTTACCGGTCCCCAGCGGGCAAACCTTCGGCGCGGCCATCGGTTCTGTCCCCGGGCCTCTTGGATTCCCTTGAGGTTGCTTTCCACCTCCTCCAACATCGCTGATAGTTGCTCCACCTGAGCCGTGAGCTCTTCCAGTTTTGCGGTGCCGCTACCTGCCATCCCCATTCCCTCCTTTGTCCTTCGTAGTCTCAGATTCCTGGACCCGAGGTTCCTCTTGTGTCTCGCCTGTCTCCTCAATGGACGTTGTGGATTCCGTCAAATTGGCCAATTCCCTGGCTAAAATTTCTGGAGGCACTCCCAGCCCAGCAAAGTACTGGGCCACCAAGGACTTCGTTCTGTCGAGATTGGCTCGATAGGCCACTCTCCCCTTCTGGGCGCTTTCCTTGGATACCACCGTCGCCCTGCCAATCTGACTGAGTGGGATATCCCCAAGCTCCTGGGCCAAGGAGGCGATATCTTCTTCAAGCTCTGTGGAATCGCTGTCCCCGTCAGCCAGGGAAAAGACGCCCCGGTCAACATCGAAGACGAGATAATCTCCCGGCCTGGCTTTCAGCGCCGCAACAAATTCCTTGGGTAATGTCACCCGGCGGCCTTGACCGATTCTGACCCTGTATCTATTTGCCATTTCCATCACTCCAAGCAAGCTACCCATTCCGATTCCCGATAGTATATGGATCCTAGCCCCAAGATGTGAAGGTAAGGGGGCAACTTGCCCGAGCACACCTCCTTTTCTCCCGGCATACACTGGGTACTACGCCTCTAGGATCAAGGAGGGATGGGTTGTGGACAATTCCAGTCCTCGTCCCGTTGAGGTGGTGATGTTTGGAGCGCCCCATGTCCGAGCCTGCAGTGGCTGCCAAACAGGCCGCACCATGGAAGAAATGGCTATCGCACTGGGACATAGGTTGCGCCAATTATTCCGGGATCTGGTCAACTACCGTTACATTGATGTCTCCCGAGACGACCTCACCGACTTCCCGGAAATTGCCCCCCAGATCAAACAGGGACAGCTGTCCCTGCCCCTGACGTTAATCAACGGGAAAATTGTGATGCCCGGTATGTTCTCTCCTACCGTCATCACCTACCGCATCAAACAAGAACTAAGTAATCGCCCTGGTATGGCAAGAAGGAGTGATTAATGTTGGCTGCTCGACCGACGATTTCCATTCTCATGGCCACTTACAACCAAGGGGAGTACCTGCCCCAGGCCATCGACAGCGTCCTCAATCAGACCAGCGATGACTGGGAGCTGATCGTGGTTGACGATGGTTCCGACGACAACACTAGGGAGTATCTGCGCACTTTGACGGATCCGCGGATCCGAACCTACCGGCTGTCCCGCAATACCGGCAAGGCCCACTGCCTTAACGAGGCGCTGAATCGCTGCTCCGGCAGCTTCTTGCTGGAACTGGACGCCGACGATTGGCTGGATCCCACGGCCATCGAACAAATGATTCGGATCACCAGAAACTGGCCCCGGGATGCAGGATTTGTCTACGGTAATGTGCGGATGCATCGACAGGGTTTTTCCGGGGCGATGCCCATCCGGGTGCTTCGAGGTAAGTCCTATCAAGACAAGCATCAGTTTCTGGTGGATTGTGACTTTTTTGCTCCGCGCCTGTGGAGGCGGGACGCGGTGGTGGCCGTGGGCGGTTGGCCCACCATGGGAGGCAAGCTCCGGGAAGCCCACCGATTGACCATTCGAGTCCTGGCACGATACAGCTTTGCCTATGTCGACTACACCGTTTACAACTACCGCAAGCACAACAAATCTCTCCAGGCTAGACTGGGACGCCAATCCTGGCGGACCAAGAAGCAAGACGTGATCACCGCCCTAAAGCTGTGGCAAAGCCCCTATACACCCTACTTTGACGACCTGATGCATCTGCTGTTCCTGCGGCCAGAGACCAGACCCTGGCAGGAAACCTCTGAACCGGTGACGGAGTCTGACGGAAGGGAAACTGTGACCGAAGGAACTGCCCCCAGAGCCCGATGGCAACGGGAAGATGACGACATATCAGAACCGGTCCCACCCCAAGGGGAAGAGACTCAAAGCGATGAACCGCCAGAGGCTCCACCCAGTCGTCGGCGTTCACAGCCCAGACCCCTTCGCCCCGTCTTTGGTCGGGAAGTGGTCTTCGACGATGTGCCCCCGAAGGAGAAGAAGCCATTACCGACGGTAGTCGAAACTGAGCCCTTCCCTGAGGATGAGCCGGCAGAGATTACCCCTATCCTTCCTTCTCCGCCGGAAATTACCGAAATTGAGCCCTCGGTGGCAGCCGCGGAACCAAAGCCAGTGGAAAGGGAGCGGGAAGAGACCACCACAATTCGGGAGCCCGGTCCTGCTCGGCCTCGGCCGGTGCCGAATATGATGGGACTAGAAACCTCAAGCCGAGGTGAGCTCAGCCCCGAACCAAGCCGATCAACGGTGGCTTTCCTGCCCATTGCCACCGTCGGAAGCGATGAGGAAGCGATCACCCAAACTAAATACGCCACCCTACTGGCCCGGTACTTGGCCCAAGTCTTCTCTGGCACTGCCCTGCCGGCAGAGGTAGCACTAAGGGGCACCCCCAGTGGTAGCGGCTTTGTCGCCACCTACCTCGAATCTGTGACCTCGATTCAAGCCAAGCTCCAAAGGGCAATTAGGGACCTGGGGCCGCAGGTTAGATACCTGGTGGTGATACCGGGAATTGCCAGTTCACGGGCCGCCCATCTGCTCAACAGTGCAGTAACGTTCCTGGAGAGCCCGCTGTCGCCCATCGTGATCAATATCTTTGATATTCTCAGCGGCCTGCAGATCCCCAGTGACGACCTCCGGCAATGGGCGTGGTATTCCATTCCCTATCTGGAGAAAAAACTGGGGCGGCGGGAGGGCCATCGCTCCGAAGATACCGATGCTAAGGATGAGTCCTTTGACACCTACTATGATCGGATTACCCAACGGGTTCGCACTCACCTGCGGCTGGCTACAAGACGAGTAGATATCAGAATTCCAGACCAGGAGCGTGAAGTGAATGAACCAAGCATGGCGACCCTATCAGCTGCCGCAACGGACTCCGATGCCGCCACCGAGCCAACGTCAGAACCCGATTCTACCCTTCCATCTACCGTTCTACCATCAGCCGAGCTCGACGCAGCAGGAAATCAGGAGCCAGGAAGGGGAGACGATGGAACAGATCCCGAGTCCTGAGACGAAGCAGCCCATTGAGGTGTTAGTCTTTGGCTCGCCTAATGCCAAGTACTGTGCTTCCTGCGGCGGAAGTCGCAGCCAGGCTCAAATCGCCCAGGGACTGTTCCTGAGACTTCGCCGCCTCTTCGGCGAGCAAGTGGCATGCCGGTTCGTCGATGTCGAATTGGAGGATCTATCGGCCTATCCCAACGTTCGCAGAAGAATGACACGCCTGAGTAATCTCCCCATCGTTACCATGGATGGTGAGATCCAAAGCATTGGGCATGTTTACCCCAATCGCCTTTCCCACGCCATCAAGAAAAAACTAGGCTAAGCAGAAAAACACCCCGGGGCTAATCTCTAGCCAGCGGGGTGTTTTTTGGCTAACCACAAAGGGCCAGTGGCTTCCTTTGTGGTTAGTTGTTTTTCCGATTTTACGGGAAGAATTGCCGTGGCACCGGCGGCATGAAGTCGCCTCGCTCTGCTCTCTCCAAGAACTCTGGGCAGCCAATTGGCGACAACTGGACGCACTCAGGAGGCATTGGGCAGAACTCGGCATCCACCAGTAGTTGGGCCAAGGTAGTAATCTTAACTAGCGCAAAGAGTCCGATTTCACATTCAACGGTGTCATCATCGATAATCCGACAGCCGAGGCATTGAGCAAAGCGGAAGACCCGAATCTTCTGAACCCGTTGTCTGAAGGCATCCCGATCCGCGCCCTCAAGGGCAATCCGCTTGGTGAAGTCTACGACCCGGAAGACCTTGAAGTCGGTGTTAACCTCGATCTTCAAGACGAACCGGAAGTTGAGCTCCACTACGTCATCCTCTGGGACCGAGACTTTTAGCAGCTTGACGAAGATAATTTGGCAATCCTCGATGCTCTCGACGCCGGGAATGTGGGTACGGAGAATGATGGGACACTCGGTCAAGAAGCACTCGTTGATTACCTTCTCAGCCAGGATGCACTCGGCACGCTTCCCCGCTCTTTCCGCTCCTACCTCACCATGAAGGTAGCTATAGGGGAAGTTTCTGCCAGCCTTCATAAAGAAACCTGGCTCATCATCAACGATGTTCTGAAGGGACTCTATTTCTTCTACTTGGGCTAGCACTTGCTGAGATATCCGGTCGTTGTCTAGAATCCTCTTTTCCACCTATCTAGTCACTCCTTTCGTTCTATCGGCCTTGACCCCAAGGGGGCTGCGTGGTAAGACCTATCGATATCAAGATATTCTCCCTAGTGGTTTTGGCGCTAGCCCTCGGGTCCTAAATTCACTGCAAATGCCGAGCCCCGCCCTTTGGGGAGTTTTGCCCCTTTAATCGGGAGTGCCCTCCTATAGCTTGCAGTCCTATCACCGCATAGAGCTATATAGTAAGCAAATTGGGTACGACTCAAAAAGGAGATGACCGTCGATGGCAATGAATTCCGGTGCAAGGTATGACGGAGGTCAGATTGACCCAAGAATTGACCGTATTATAGATGTCGTCACCGAAATGGAAAGCAAGCTCGACGATTTGAACCGCTCCCTGGAAGACATCAAGAGCCGAGCAGCGGTATCCACCAGCCCATCCCCGCCAGCCCCACGACAACTACCGAGACCGACGGCACCCGCTGACCATCCCTTAATGAAGGACGTCGGGGCGATGCTGCCTCTAGTTCAATGGGTGCTGCAAGGTGAGCCTCCTGCTCCCGAGGATCTGCTTCAGGGCCTATCGGCTCTGCTGAATCTAAGGCAGCAGTCGGGTCAGCGACTTCAGAAAAACTCCTTAGCCAGAGAGGCATACCAGAACCGCCAGCAGACCCAGGCCTCACCCAACAGCTTGATCCTGTTGTTGGTGTTGCTTCTGCTGTTTGTCCGCCGATAGGCCTGCAGCAAGCCTAGGCAATTTGACCCAAGACGACAAGTCACAAATCCCTCCCTCCCTCGATATAGTAGTAATGACGGGAATTTAAGGTTCAGCGCAGGAAAGGTGGTGATGGTCGCACTGGATTGCGACCGATCATGAGAGATAAAAAAGAGGCCAAAAGATTAGCCCGAGAAAAACTCCAGCAGATCGACCAGCGGACAATTTCCAACCTGCAATCACGGGCAAATCAGTACAGTGGAAGGCAGTTAACCCCGGAAAACTTCGCCAGCTTCACCAATGCCTTAGATGAAGGGACTTTGCAGCAGCTGATCAAGGAATTAGGCGTTAACGTCGACCCCAACGTAGTGCGCAATCTTACTCCCCAGCAGATTCAACAGCTGATGGAGTTAATGAATGATTGATATGGGCAATATCTCCTGGGTGACCCTGGTTGTGCTGGGATTAGCTTCCTTTCGACTCACACACCTGCTGGTCTTCGATGAAGTGATGCAGCCACTGCGCGGGTTTTTCCTTGACTATCGTGAGCAGGATCTGGCGCCTTCCGGGCTAACCTTTACTGCTCCAACGCCTAGGGGTCGGGGAATTCGCAACCTACTTGGTCGGATATTGCGCTGCCACTGGTGTGCCGGTTTCTGGGTAAGCTTACTGCTCCTCGTACTCTACACAGTCTGGGCCGGGCCCTTCGTCCACGGGATTATCGCCCTGCTGGCGATCTCGGCAATTCAATCCTTGGTAGAGCATTGGGTCCAAACCCGAATCTAGCCAAGAACTAGCAGATGAGGAGGTGTGCCGGTGAGGAGGATCGTGGTATACAGCGATGCAGGTAAACTACCGGAGGTCTCCCAGCTAGTGCAGCAAAGCGGCGGGAGGATCCTCAAGTCCCTTCCCCTGGCTCGAGCCCTAGTGGTCGATCTTTCCGAAGCGGACGTAGATTCTCTAACTCAAAGCAATTGCATTGTCCGTGTCGATGACGAGATACCTATGAGCTGTGATTAGGAGCACCACGGGCATGCAAAGAAGGCGGGGAAATAGAGATTCCCCGCCTTCTTTGTGTGCCAAATCCAGTAACTAGCTGGACTCATCCTGCTTGTCGTTCGATAACTCATCAAGTCGCCCCCGCACAAAATCCAACTGCTGGGAAAGCCAGCTGGCCTGCTCCTCAAGCCACTCCCTCTGATCCTTGGCATAGGCATAGACTGGACCAAGCCCTCTACCCCATCGCCCGCCAGCCCTGCGGGGACCAAGCCCACAACGGGGCCGGGCATAGCCTTGCCCACAATGATAGGCAATGCAATACCCTCCACCACGACCTGTCATTGGACCATAACCCATTGGACCGGTTCCATCAAATCCTGGCATAATCTTTCCTCCTTGAGGTTATGCGCGCGCTTACTATTGAGCATATGCTCAATAGTATTATAGAACCGATGTGAGCATATGTCAATAATTTTCCTCTACTTTTTTCGCCTGTTATCTCAGAAAAACGCCTCCGGCCACCAATCCCAGCACCATCGCCACTACGGGATGAAGCTTGAGGACATAGACAAGCACAAAGGCAGCGGCAGCAATGATCCCGGTGGGCACGCTCTTAACAAATCGAAGATAATCCAAGGCCAGGAGCAGAAAGAGCACCCACACCACCGGGCGGACGCCGCTGATCATTCCCTCAACGACAGGATTGTCCTTATACCTGGCCAGCAGCGACCCCAGTCCAATCATCAGCAGCACCGTTGGTCCGATGGCTCCGAATAGAGCCACGATTGCTCCCCAGGGACCGGCAACTTGGTAGCCCACATATCCCGCCAGCTTCGGGGCAATGGGACCGGGCAGGGCATTACCCATGGCAATTACGTTGGCAAACTCCTCGGCAGTCATCCATTTGAAGTTGTTGACCACCTCTGTCTCCACTAAGGGGATTGCCACCTGACCGCCGCCGAAGGTCACTATGTTTGCTCGGAAAAATGCTATGAACACATCCCACAATACTCGCATCCTCTTTGCCTCCCTATCCTGTTACCTCTGGTATAATATCCCTTGGATTTCAACAGGTACCCGAAATACCCTGCCCTCTCTCAGAGGATTCTAGAGTTGCATATTTGCCAAGAACCCCTGACAATATACAGAAGGACCGAAGATTGTGTCCGGTGCTAGTAGGGTAGTTACTTAACATCAATCTTGCCTGTTCATAAAGGAATGAGGTTAGCATGAAAAAAAACCAGGTTTTTACCGCAACGATAGAGGACTTTCGCCTGCCCAATCGGGGAATTGCCACCGTTGAGGACAAGAGAGTAGTAGTACATAACGGGCTTCCGGGGCAAAGGGTAGAGGCTAAGGTGTTCCGGAAACGGCGGGGAGTAATTGAGGCCCGGGTGACAGAACTCTTGGAGCCGGCCCCCTGGGAACAGAAGGCCCAGTGCCCCCACTTTGGACCCTGTGGAGGCTGTACCTGGCAGACCATGCCCTATGAGATGCAGCTGGAACTCAAGGGAAAGCAGGTACAACGGCTACTGGCCAACGCTGGAATCTCCGAATTTCAATGGCTGGGAATTTCCCCTAGCCCCACCCCCTGGGCCTATCGCAATAAGATGGAGTTCACCTTTGGTGACCGGGAAAGGGGCGGAGAGCTCACCCTGGGGCTTCACTGCAAGGGTCGATTCTATGAAATTCTCACCACTGACAACTGCCAAATCGTCGATTCTGACTTCACCCTTGCCCTCACTACCGTACTGGAGTATTGCCGCAGGGAGCAAATTCCCTTTTTCCACCGCAGCAGTCACCAGGGCGTGCTCCGTCACTTGGTGGTTCGTAAAGGGATAAAAACCGGCCAGCTGCTCCTAAACCTTGTCACCACCTCGCAAGGGGAGCTAGACCTAGAACCCTTGGTTAGGCAGCTGCGAGAAAGAAATTTCACCGGTCAGTTAGTCGGTGTTCTTCACACCATCAATGACTCCAAGGGCGATGTCGTCCAAAGCGATGAGACTAGGATTCTTTGGGGCCAGGACCATTTCACCGAGGAGATTTTAGGGCTTAAGTTCCGCATCTCCCCCTTCTCCTTTTTCCAAACCAACTCCCTGGGCGCGGAGGTGCTGTATTCCACCGTCCGGGAATTTGCCGGAGACACCACCGACAAGGTAATCTTTGATCTTTATTGCGGCACCGGAACCATCGCCCAGGTGATGGCTCCCCAGGCAAAGCAAGTGTTTGGGATCGAACTCGTGGAGGAAGCAGTAGAAGCAGCCAGAACCAATACCGCCCTCAACGGTCTGGATAACTGTCAGTTCATTGCCGGTGATGTCACCGAGCAGCTGGACAATCTAGCTGAGCAACCGGATGTGATTATCCTGGATCCCCCTCGCAGTGGAGTTAATCCCAAAGCCATCGCCAAGGTGGCGCAGTATCAAGCGCCCCAGATCCTGTACGTATCCTGTCAGCCCAAGTCACTGGCTCGGGACCTTAAGGAGTTTACCGCTTTAGGTTACCAGGTGGATAAAGTCCAATGTGTGGACATGTTCCCCCATACTCCCCATGTCGAAACAGTGTGCTTGATGTCTAGAAATTAGCCCGATAGTGTCAAGGGCAGATAATTAGAAGGGCTGACAGCACCTACAAGTAAAGGGTTTTCCGACATAGAGATTTTTCTCGGCTTCTTTG
>JAAYGB010000002.1 GCA_012727955.1 Bacillota bacterium | reverse complement strand
GCTTAGTTTTCAAGGATCAAGTTAAAAGGCACTGCAGCCTCTTGTCCTAATTTTCGCCAACGCCCAAGGCGTTAGCAAAAACTATCTTAGCATGTTTTCACCGCCGATGCAAGTGCCAACTTCTTCTTTCCCATCAGCACCCTTCCGAGCGGCAAGATGTATCTTATCACGTTACCTTCCTTTTGGCAACTGCCAGTTTCTCACCGGTATTACATAACTCGCCGGTGGTACCACCGGCGAGCGCCAATGCCTATATTACCACTTACCGACCGCCAATGCAACCCCTTAGGATTGCTTTGATACCCTTTTCTGTGTACCCATCAAGTCTGGTAAGACCTCAGTTTCCCGCAAGTAGTCTCGCTTAACCTGCTTCAACAGATACATGTACTTGCGCTCTGCGGCATCCATTGTGTAGATTGCCAAGTCAACTAGATCTGGATCGACGACATTATCGAAGTATTGGCGAGCGTTTAACCACTCCTGCTTGGCCGCCTCAACCTCACTGATATCCGGCCCTTCCAAGAAAGCACTGGCATCAGCGAATTCTTCTCTGGGCTCCGACCGGGCAACTAAGTTTCGAATCACCTTTGACAGCTTTGCGACCATCCTATTTCCTCCCGCTTAGGAACGCCTCGTTTAAAATTGTACGTCCCTCCGAGAGGAAATATGCTGTCAATTAAAGCTCCCTTCTGCCCTGTAAAGCTTTGGCAAGGGTGACTTCATCAACGTACTCCAAGTCCGCACCCACCGGCATTCCGTGGGCCATGCGAGTAACGGTGACCCCAATGGGCTTGAGCAATCGGGCCAGGTACATGGCCGTGGCCTCACCCTCTGTATTGGGATTCGTGGCAACAATCACCTCGGTCACCGTCTCGTCCTTGAGACGCAACAGGAGTTCTTTGATGCGAATTGCGTCGGGCCCAACACCATCCATGGGGGAGATAGCCCCGTGCAAAACGTGGTAGAGTCCTTTAAAGGCCCGGGTCTTTTCCAAAGCAATGACGTCCTTGGGTTCTTCTACGACACAAATGGTGCTTCGATCTCTAGTCGTAGACGCGCAGATCTGACAAGGATCATTGTCGGTAATATTGCTGCAGACTGAGCAGTAGCGGATCTTCTCCCTGGCCTCAACAATGGCATCGGCCAGACTATGGGCATCCTCCCGCTCTCCTGTGATGATGTAAAAGGCCAAGCGCTGGCCTGTCTTTGGCCCGATTCCTGGAAGTTTGGTCAACTCCTCAATCAGCCTGGCCATCGGTTTAGGGTAAAACACCATGCAGGTTCCTCCCGACCTTCCAGCTAAAACATTCCGCCAGGCATTCCAGGAACGTTGAGTCCTCCGGCCACTTTATTGATCTCCTCATTGGCCATATCCTGTGCCTTGCGAAGGGCCTCATTAACCGCGGCCAACACCAGGTCCTGAAGCATCTCTACATCCTCAGGATCAACGGCATCGGGAGCGATAATTATTTCGTTAATCTCTAAATGTCCGTTGGCAACAACTTTGACGACCCCTCCGCCCGCGGTAGCCTCCACCGTCTTCTCCCCGAGTTCCTCCTGAACCTTTGCCATCCGGGCTTGCATCTTCTGAACTTCTTTCATCATCTTTTTCATATTCATAGCCAGTTCGTGTCACTCAAATTGAGTGCACTTCCCCCTTTCTCGACTTGCCATCATTCAAGTCTGATCACTTTCCCGCCGAAAATCTCCAGCGCAGCTCGGATCATTGGATCCTGCTCTATGTCATCCTGCGGTCCTGACTCCCCTCTCTCTGGCGCCTCAACGGGCGGAGTAGAGTCACCGCCTACTTCATTAAAGCTGCTGTGACTAAGTTCGCCATCGGGATTCTGCTCCCCAGTGGATGAACCAGAAACATCGGACAGGCTATCCCCAGAGAGGCTATCCTCTAGCACCCCCGTTGGTGTAGTCTGGTCAATATCCTTGGGCCGGTATCCAGAGGAGGCGCCTTGGTAGCGAGCTGCCACCTCCGCAACGGAACCAAATTCACAAACCACGCTGATTCGTTCCATGATCAATTTCGAGATAACTTGTTCGACCCGCTCTCGCATCTTCGGCTGTTCCACACTAGCCTTATGAAATCCTCGATCCTCTGGGAAAGCTAGGATCAGTTGCCCTTCCTTAGTCACATAGGCCGGCGACGCCTCTCGCAAGAAGGCTCCCAAAGACGCTTGCCGCTCTTGCTTTAGCGTTTCGAAAACCTCTTCCCATTTCTCCCTTATCCGACTAAGCAGATCCTGGTTATTGCCGGGTTTGCCTTCGCTGCTCGCTTCTTCCGTGAAGCTGTTAAGGCTAGTTAGCTCTTCCACCTCAGCGGGCTGAGCCCGCTCCCCTTCGAACTGACGGACACTGCCTTTTTCTCTGTCAAGCGCTGCGGCAGTATCGGGCTGACTTGCCCTTTCCTGACGCAGAACCCGCACTTGTTGGCGCAGCTGGGCAATTTCCTGCTCCAACTCCGCCAATCTTTGCTCCAGCAGCCTGGTCTTGGCTCCACTTCCCATTTCCGAACTGGCCTGTCCTTCCTCTGCCGTTGTCAGGGAAATGATGGCCAACTCAAAGGGCACCCGCTCATCGCTGGCATTGCGAATAGCGATGTCCAGCTGGCCCAGTCGCTGGATGACAGCAATTAGCTGCTGCTGAGACAGCTGAAGCACCTCCGGCGGTATCTCGATATCCTGATCACCCTTCACCTTCGCCAAGAGCCCGGCGCGAAAAACGCCTCCGACATCCTGGGCCAGGCGGCGAAGATCCTTGCCATTGAAAACTGCCTCTTGCAATATCTGCATTCCTTGGGCTGTGTCCTTAACGGAGATAGCTCCGGCAAATCGAGCAATGACCTCTGAGGGCACCACACCCAGGGCATCGGCTACCACTTGCTCCGTCAGCTGATCCTCGGCAAAGGCAACACACTGGTCAAGGAGACCAAGGCCATCCCGCATTCCACCAGAGGCATGGCGAGCGATCAAGTTGACGGCAGCATCGGTGACATCGATGCCCTCTTGCTCAGCCACAAACTTAATCCGCTGACCGATCTCTGCTTCTGTCAGACTCTTAAACTCAAACTGCTGGCATCGGGATAGGATGGTACCCGGTACCTTGTGGGGTTCCGTAGTAGCCAGAACAAACACCACATGGGACGGAGGCTCCTCCAGGGTCTTCAACAGCGCGTTGAAGGCGTCAGTGGTCAGCATGTGAACTTCGTCGATAATATAGACTTTATGTTTGCCCTCAGTAGGGGCTAAGCGGACATTCTCCCGCAGCTCCCTGATCTCATCAATGCCTCGATTGGAGGCACCGTCAATTTCGATCACGTCCATCGACATACCTTCGGTGATCCGGACACAGGCTGGACAGGTGTTACAGGGGCTGGAGGTTGGCCCAGACTCGCAGTTTAAGCCCTTGGCAATCAGACGGGCCACGGTGGTCTTACCGGTGCCTCGGGGCCCACTGAACATATAAGCGTGGGCCAAGCGATTGTTGTCCAAGGCATTGCTCAAGGCCTTCACCGCGTGGGTTTGCCCCACCACATCGGCAAAGGTTTGCGGTCTGTATTTACGATATAAAGAGATGTATGCCATGGCCTGTCCCTCCCTTATCACCCATAGTCTAGGGCAGTTTTAGTATTCTCGACAGGCGACAACGAGTCCTCCAGGCAAATCTTCTACCCTCAGTATCTCCCCAATTCCTGACATTTACAGGAAATCCCTGGATAACAAAAAAGGCCAACTCAAGAGTTGACCAAAAAATGTCGTGCACCCGCTGTCGAAGCCTGCCCCCGAACGTTACTCAAGCAGTTAACTCGGACCAGGCACCCTTACGGCACACAGGAGGGTCCACTTACCGCTGCTGCCTCCCGGACCTGACGGGGTTCATGGGTTCCTGTTGCGTAAGACCCGATCGTCAACGCCACTTGCCTGAGCCAGACTTCACGAACAGACCCCTCGAGCGGGGATTCAACCTCGCTATAGCGGATTGCGAGTACAGGGCACCGCTACCTCCCCGTCTAGCACGACAAAATTAGCAAAATTAGAAAAACTTTAGATAATAAAAATGGCGGAGAGGGAGGGATTC
>JAAYGB010000001.1 GCA_012727955.1 Bacillota bacterium | reverse complement strand
TCCGGTGGCGCCATGATTAAGCTCCGCAAAGACGCGACTCCGACCAAATGCCCCCGAGCATCGAGGACGTAAACGTAGGAAATGCTCTCTGGGGCGTTTCCCACCTTGCGAATGTGGGCTAGGGTTTGACTGGCGGTCCAGGACTCTCGCGCGGAGATGTAGTCAAAGGTAGCCAAGCTGCCCGCGGTGTTTTCAGGATAGCTCATCAAGGCTCGGATCTTGTCCAAATAGCTTTGGGGTAACCAGCCCACCAGACGTTCCGCTTGGTGGGGATGGATAGCCGCCACCAAGTCCACGACATCGTCACTGGACAGCAGCTCCAGGATAGTTTTCATCTTTTTCTCCGGTAATCCATCGAAGATCCGGTACTGCTCGATGGGCTCCAGGTAGACGATGGCCTCGGCAGCAACCACCGGGGAAATACTGTCTATTAGGGTGATCTGTCGGTCTTGGGACAGCTCCTCTAAAATTTCAGCGATATCAAAGGGCTGCAGCTGATCCAAAACTGTGCGCAAAGTGGTGATGTCATTTTGGTCGATGGCCAGCTCTACTTTGGCCAGGAGCTCCGCTGGTATATCCATCACGGCCGATCACTCCTTTCCCTGTAATTTCACTTCAGAGAAGTACTTCAGAGAAGTACTTCAGAGAAGTAAGGGAAAATTCCTCAGTCAATCCAGATTAAACCAGGAAAAGCAGAGGACTTGTCAAAGCTGATCATACCCCGATAAGCGAGGAAAAGGGCGTCCCTTATGTAGTTTACCAATAATGGGAGGGATTGTGTAGTGGAACGCAATGAAGCATTGAATTTGGTTAAGGCCAACGTAAAGAACAAGAATTTGGTAAAGCACATGTTGGCAGCTGAGGCGATTATGCGGCATATGGCAGAACACTTTGGTGAAGATGTCGACGCCTGGGGATTAGCAGGGCTCCTTCATGATGTAGACTACGACAAGACTAAGGATACGCCGGAGCAACATGGCCTGCTGGGAGCGGAAATGCTGCGAGAGGCGGGGTTGTCCGAGGAGATTGTCCAAGCAGTGCTGGCCCATTGCGACAAGGCCCCGCGCAAGAGCCTGATGGATCAGGTGCTGTATGCCACCGATCCGCTGACAGGGCTCATCGTGGCCGCCGCTTTGGTCCACCCCGACAAAAAGCTGAATTCCATCGACCCTGATTTTGTGATGAACCGGTTCGGTGAAAGGTCCTTTGCCCGCGGTGCTGATCGGGATACCATTCGCACCTGTGCTGATTTTGGCATGGAAGTCGAGGAGTTTGTGGCCCATGGCCTCAAGGCGATGCAGGGGATTCATCAAGACTTGGGCCTATAGGTAAGATAAACACCCTAGCTGGACATGCTTTCCAGCTAGGGTGTTGGCCTGTCTATCGAGGGTGTGGGCTACTTGGGAACTTCAATCCAGTAGCGCTGAATCATCGTTCCATCCACCACTTCTTCCGAATCCAGTTTACCACCGTTGTTTTGAATGACTTTGTCTGAGGCAATGTTCGCTTTGTCGCAGGTAAGAAGCACCGAATCTAGCCCCATGGTCTTGGCGTGGTTAAGGGCCAGGGCCAGCATCTTGGTGCCTAGTCCCCTTCGGCGTTGACTGGGCCTGATGCCATAGCCAATGTGACCCCCGCGATGTCGGAGCTTATCATCGAGGTAGTGGCGGATATTGACCACTCCCAGAATAGCAGACTGTTGATCCACGAGCCACAGGGTGGTGTGGGGCACAAATCCTGGAGGCAAATCGATTCCCAAACTGCAGTTTCGTAGTTTAGTGATCAGCGCCGGGAAGTCACTGGGGTCAAAATCCAGGACAAAGGGAAACATTGATTCTGCGGTGGAGCGCCAATCCTGGAGCATTTGCATGTACTGTGCTTCTAGGGCAACGTCGGGATAGATTAGTGCCAGTCCATCCATGTTGAATCCTCCTGGTTCAAGAAGTTAAGAGCAAATTGGTTTTCTGTTTATTGGTAATTTCGCGATTATTGCCTCAAATATCTACTCCCAGAGTGACTCGAATCAGATAGCCTATGGCAAAGCTAACCAAGGCTACCCCCATACTGATCAGGGCCATCTCCGTGAAGCGGCGCCGGAAGTTGAGATCCTTGGCGACGGAGATGTAGTAGTTGAAGGCAAAGATAATCGCTAAGGCGATGACTAGGGTGCACACCAGACTGAGTAAGTAGTTAGTCAGCACCAGGTAGGGCAGAATCAACAGGGCCACGGTACAGATATAGGCCACCCCGGTGTAAAGTGCCGAAGTGGAGGCCCTTTCACTTTCACCTTCAGACCGCTGGGACAGATATTCCGAGGCCGCCATGGAAAAGGAGGCCGCGATTCCGGTGATCAACCCGGCCAAGGCCGTCAGTTTGGTGTTTTGCAGGGCGAAGGTGAGGCCTGCCAGTGTTCCCGTGAGCTCTACCAGCGCATCGTTCAACCCCAAAACAATGGAGCCGGTGTAATTCAGGCGTTCCTCGTTGATCAACGCGATGAGCTTCTGCTCATGCACCTCTTCTTCCTCGATAATCCGCTGGGCCTCGGGAATCACTCCGACAATCTGACTGTAGTTGATTTGAGCCCGCTCTTCATTTTTTTCCATCAGCTTGATTCCAAAGGTAAGCCCCAGGACTCTAGCGATCCAGTAATAAAGGAAGACTATCAGTCGCCTTGGCCGGGCCTCTTGGTTTGTATACTGGGCCCAAGAGTCATGGTGCTGCTTTTCCTCGTCGGCAATTTGCTGCAGGACCCGGCTGTTGCCCTTGTCCTTGACCCTTCTGGCCAGGCGGGAATAGATATGATACTCGGTGATTTCGTTCTGTTGTGCCCTGAGGATTTGGGTCAGCACAGATTGCGGAATGGGAGATTTCAATCCAATCAACTCCTTGTATAATGGTGTTGTCGATATATCATGGAGTCAAGGTTGTTGGCCCTTGACAACCATAGAGGATTTCCACCGGCAGCAGGCTAACTTTCTCCTAACGGTAGGGCGCCTCCTTGAAACTCCTTGGGAAGGAGAACGTCTGAGATAAAGAGTGGGGGCGCCTTACGAGATACTTCAACTGGGCAAGTGGGGATGCAGCTTGATAGACGCCTCGTCTTCTTGACTGTAGTGCTATCTTATCATCATATCCGGAATTGTAATATAGCCCCCTTCATACTAAGGTTAGCAGAAGACAACACATCAGTGATTCTGCGAGCTCTATCCCTGGCCACAGGAAGCTGCCAAACCGAGTTTCGAACACTTGCAGCACCATGCTGCTGTGGTCTTAAGGCACTTAACAACGGGTGAGGATGGAAGATTGTTGAAGTCAAGAAGGGAGGGGATTTGATGAGAGGGGTATTGCTTACATTAGGAGGGCTAGCCCTGTTGATGCTTTCGTCCTATTTACAGAGTGATCTGTGGATTCAGGTGATTGCTGTCATAGTGGTTTTTGCGGGACTAGGAGATGTCCAAGCTACGAGGAAATGAGTGAGGGCTCGGGATTGACGATGGCATCGGTGCTCCAACATCGTATCGCCTGATACCGGAAGATGAAGGGAGAGTAGGCGGCTGCCCAGGTAACAGAGGATCCCATTGTGGATCGACGATGGACTCTTCCCTTCTAACTACCAGGGGACGGCCCGCTATCCCAAGTGATGTGGAATCACTGTGTGGTTGTCAAAGGACACCTGAATCATGGACTGTTCATCCCACATGTTTATTCCTTCGCAAGCAAGGGTTCTACTTCTGTCTACTACTCAAGACAGTCAAAACCTACCAGAATTAGTCGGAAAATCGTCCTTACATAACGCCATGAAAAATTTCCCAGGAAATAGAGAGAATAAACTGAATAAACAGACTATTATGTAATACAAGGAGTGCGATGAACCCAGCTTGCGAAGGAGGCGGACGGATGAGTAAGTATCGATGGAAGTTGATGGGGTTGGCGCTGGCAGTGGTTCTGGTTCTGGGATTCAGTGCCCTGGGACTGGCCTACTATAACGAAGCGCCGATGCTCAAAGAGCGGGTAGCCAAGGGAGAACTTCCCAGTGTAGAACAGCGGTTGCCGAAAAATCCTCTGGTGATTATTCCCTACGAAAATGTCGGCAGATATGGAGGAACCTTCCACGTCCTTCACTGTAACCCCAACGCGTTGGAGGACGGTGTCAACGTGATCGGGAAGGAAACGATCCTCAAACTCAATCCCGAGGATGGTGCCACCATCGAGCCAAATTTGGCCACCGCTTGGGAGATCTCCGAGGACAAGAAGACGGTGACCCTGTATCTGCGGGAAGGTGTGAAGTGGTCGGACGGGCACCCCTTTACCGCCGATGACATTCTCTTTTGGTGGGAGGATGTGATCCTTAACGATGAGCTGACTCCCGTTAAGCCCACCCAGGACTGGGCCCCTGGCGGCGAGATGATGAAGGTCCACAAGATCGATGACTATACCGTAGAGTTGGAGTTTGCCATTCCCTACTCCGCGGTATTGATTCGCTTGGCCACTTGGGCGGAAGAGAATGCCTTCTACTTACCAAAGCATTACCTCAAACAGTTTCATCCCCGGTATACCGATCCAGAAGAACTGGACCGACTGGCTAAGGCCGAGGGGTTTGAAACCTGGTGGCAGCTCTTTGGAGCAAAGAGGGTCCTTGGATTTAATGAGAATCACCAAAACCCCGAAGGTCCGGTACTTCGAGCCTTTAAGCCCATCTCTAGAACCCAGAACCGGGTTGTCTTTGAAAGAAACCCCTACTATTGGAAGGTAGACACCGAGGGTAATCAATTGCCCTACGTTGACCGAGTAGTGCTAGAGTTGGTTACCGATGTCGAAGTGTATAATCTCAAGGCTGCTACGGGGGAAATGGATATCGCCCAGTGGAACATCACTCTAGATAATATGCCGGTGTTCCTGGAGAATGCTGAGCGTAACGGTTATCGGGTCTTGACCTATCAGACGGCCTGGCCCTGCATGATGTTCTACATGCCCAACATGACCCATAGGGATCCTGCGATGCGGGCTTTGTTCGGGGATAAGCGGTTTAGAATTGCTCTGTCCCTGGGTATTGATCGGCAGGAGATGAATGATGTGTTGTTCTTCGGCATGGGCGAGCCGATGCAGTGTGTCATCTTGCCTCGGGGAGGACGCTTCTGGGATGAGCGATTGGCCAAACTTTACACCGAGTACGATCCCGATAGGGCCAATGCCCTCCTTGATGAGATGGGTCTTAAGTGGGAGGGAGACTATCGAGTCAGGCCCGATGGAGAACGGGTCAAATTCACCATTTCCTATTGGCCCGGCGAGGGCGGCACGGCTAAAGCGAAGATGCTGGAGCTGTCGGCGCGCCAGTGGGCCGAGGTACTGGGGATCGATGTCACCGTGCGGCAGTTGGAGCGCAGTTACCTGCAAACTCTACGGGAAAACGGCGACTACGATATGACCATTTGGCATTGTGGCCAGATGTCTGACCCGGTGTGGATCCTCAATCCCTGGCATACCACCTTGAGCTCCTGGGAATCCGGTTGGGCCCCGGCTTGGCGGGAATGGATTGCCACCAAGGGCGAGCGGGGGGAGGAGCCGCCCGAGGAAGTGTTGCATCAGTATAACCTCTGGGAAGTGGCAAAGACCTCTTATGATGAGGAAGAAGTCATTGCTGCGGTGAAGGAGATGCAGCGAATTCATATAGAGAACATGTGGACCTTTGGTACCCTGGGTCTGATGCCCGCACCCATCCTGGTCAACGAAAAGGTGCGAAACATCCCTGACACCGGCTTGATGGCCTGGGACTGGGTCTATTTGGCCCGTTATGTACCGGAGCAATTCTATTTCGCTGAGTAGTCGGGGAAGGGTGATCAGTCCCTTCCAGAGCAAAGGGTCTATGATAGAAAACCTAATTTAAGGCAGGGAAAAAGGGAGTGGCCCCTTCGGCTGCTCCCTTTTTTGGGGATTTTCCCTCGCAACTTGCCAGAAAGGCGAGCTCAAGGCACCTCTTGGCCGTGACTGAATCCGTCGCAGACCCGCCTAACCGGGGAGGGGTCAAGGAGACTTAATACTCCTTCACCGATGAAAAGGAGATCACTCAAGGACAAAGAACCTGCCATATGTGGTGTGACTATTTTGGTAAATATTGATAGAAATTTCATTGCCGCGTCGGAATCAGGAGCACCCAGGGGTAGAGGTTGCAGATACTAGAGGAACTTCTGAGTCGGTTTTCATCTAGCCAAAGGTAGTTATACAGAATCTTGGAAGGGGTGGTTAAGTGATCACACATCAGTCCGTTACCATGTACGATCTCTTGATGCTGCTCTCTAGGGCTTTGGACCTGGTTGGTGGCGATCTTTCCGTCCATGGCTTGCAGGTAGCCTATGGCGCTTGGCGTGTGGGCGAAGCACTTGGAGTAGATGGGCAAGCTCAGCGGGGACTGGCTCTCGCTGGATTGGTTCACGATGTGGGAATGTCCTCGAGCCGGGTTCGCAGTCAGGTGACCGCGTCCATCGAAGTCGATCCCCTATTGGCCACGGAGCACGCCGTCGAGGGACAAAAACGTCTATCCACTGTCTCCTACGCTAAGAACCTGGCTGATGCTGTGTACTTTCATCATCATCGTTTCAGCGACCCCAATCCCGATGGGATTCAACGGGATGATATTCCTCTAGCCGGTCGCATCCTGCACTTGGTGGACCGGATAACTATCTCCATCCCCGATGATTACATACTAACTCACAGAGACAGGATCCTGTATCGGTTGGGTCTCTTCTCCGATTCCCATTTCGATCCGAAGCTGGTAGAACTAGTCGGTGATTTGGAGCCCGCCTTTTGGCTGGATTTGACTTCGGGGTACCTAGAAGAGATCCTGCGGTCCTTCTTGGCAGCAGAAACCATCAGCCTCTCGGCGGAGGATATTGTCACTACCTGTCGGTTGCTGGCCAATATCATTGACGACAAGAGCCCCTTTACCCACAATCACTCGGTAGCGGTGGCCAACGTGGCCAGGGAACTGGCGGCTCGGGTAGGGTTTTCCGAGCAGGAGCAGTGGGAAATTGAAATGGCAGGACTGGTACATGACCTGGGGAAACTGGCTATTCCCGACGAGATTCTGGAAAAGCCCGGCCCACTAACCAGCGGTGAGAGACAGATCATGTGTCAGCACCCCTATCATACATATCGGATACTATCCCAGGTCCCAGCCATGGCCCGAATCGCCCGCTGGGGTGCCTTGCATCATGAACGTCTAGACGGCTCCGGTTATCCCTTTGGTCTTGGGGCTGAGGAGCTGGACCTGGGATGTAGAATTCTAGCGGTTGCGGATCTCTTCCAGGCGTTAAGTCAAGACAGGCCCTATCGGCCCGCGATGGCGGCAGATGATGTGAAGAGTATTTTGGCCAGCCATGTACGAGAGAACAAAATCTCTGCGGAACTGGTGGCATTGCTCTTAGCTGATTACGACGAGTTTCTGCAATCGGCTAACAACTATGCGATGAGCTATTAGTGAAAAAGCCCAGGGAGGGAATGGCAATGGGTATGATTCAGTTGGATCGTGCTACTTATTTGGATAAAGTATATGGTTGTTGGTTGGGCAAGAATATCGGTGGGACCTTGGGAGAGCCCTTGGAAAAAAGATTCGGGCAAGATGAGATGTTTGATGTTTGGTGGTACCCCGAGCTGCCGGAAGGGGGGATCCCCAACGACGATCTAGAACTGCAGCTGATCTGGCTCCAGGCCCTGAAGGAGCGGGGGCCGGGGTTGACTGCCCGGGATTTGGCGGACTATTGGTTAAACTGTGTTGCCTACAACTTCGATGAATACGGGTTGCATAAGACCAATTTGGTAAAGGGATTGCAGCCTCCCGTTTCTGGATGGTATAACAACTGGTTTATCGATTGTATGGGAAGCCCCATCCGTTCGGAGATCTGGGCCTGTGTGGCGCCGGCCGCGCCCCAGGTTGCTGCCCATTATGCCTTTCAAGACGCGATCTGTGATCACGCCGGCGGCGAATCGGTATATGGAGAAATCTTTAACGCGGTGGTGGAGTCCTGTGCCTTTGTCATCGATGACAAGTTTGAACTTATTTCCTTGGGGCTAAGCGCCATTCCCGCCAGCTGCAAGACCCACCGGGCGATCACCCGCACCCTTGAGCTGTACCACCAAGGTCGATCCTGGATCGAGGCCCGGGAGATTCTCAAGACCGAGTTCTACAGCCCCGTTGCCCAATACTCGCCCTTGAACCTGGCCTTCCAGACGGTAGGGTGGCTGTGGGGAGAGGACTTTGCCGATGCCCTGTGCAAGGCCGTCAATTGTGGTTGGGACACCGACTGTACCGGGGCTACCTTGGGAGCAATTCTCGGCATTATTCTCGGTCGTCAGGGATTGCCGGAAAAGTGGGTGCAGCCCCTAGGTGATGAGATTACCACCAACGTTAACACCGGTGGCATCAAGAACCTCACCGCTCCCACTAATCTCCATGAACTCACGGAAGAGGTCTACCAAATGGCTCTCCGGGTGTTGAATTACTGGAACTGCAAAGTAGAGATTGTAGACAGTATCTCACAGAAGCAGAGTCCCCCTACCTTTGACCTGGATCTAGCATCCCTGCATCATTATCGACCCGATACCCTGAAGTTCGATCTCAAGACCCTGCAGGCGGAGGTGACCTACCATCATTCAGCCGCGGTGGTGGGAGACCAACCCAGCAGGTTTACCCTCACCCTGGCTAATCCTGGAGCAGAGAGCCTCAATTGCACCGTGACAGTGTGCCTTCCCAAGGACTGGAACATATCGCCTCGGGAAAGCCAGCAAGCAGAGTTGGAGCCATACCAGAAACTGGCCCTTGAGTTTGAGGTATCAGCTAGTCCCGATGCCATTGAATTATCCAATCGGGGGATGATTGAGATCTGGGTCGAGGACCGACCGGGCTTGATGGGAATCCCCTTGGTCTACGCTGGGGGCTTTCGCTGGTTGGTTTCCCCGGTGTTTGTCGGTAAGAACCTGGAGGATGACTGCGGTGTGGTGGAGACAGAGATATTGACGGCAGTTCCCGACGGCTGGAGGGAGATTTGGCGCCACGATAACGATCTTCGCCCTGAGGAGTTATTCGACGGAAGGCAGGGAGTGGTGTATCTAGCCCATTTCGTGGAGGCCCTCAAGGAGCGCCAGGTGCTGATTGGCGTGCCCAACAACAACCGGATGCAGTTTTGGATCAACGGAGAGCCCATCCATCGAACAACGCAGGTGGTGCCCCTGGCACCCAACGAAGGGGGCGACGGAGTTAACTACGCGGAGGCTACCCTCAAGGCAGGATGGAACCAGATTCTCGTGAAGCTGGAGCGGGGAGATGGGGAGGCGGAAGCCCACTTTATCCTCTCAGGGGTAGATTCCGAACATCCCATTAACCGAGGGGACGCGGTGATGGACGTGGTTCGGGCTCAGATGCCTTGGTAGCAAGGGCCTGCGACGGGGATAGCAGGAATTCTCCCGCCAGATATTGTGCCTTGGGGTATAATAAACGCATCAATTAGCCAAGCTGAAGGAGGTAGCAATAACCACCAACAACTGCAAAGGAACGTTGGTGGCCCTAGATGTCTAGAGATTAATAGTTTCTAGTGATCTCCTCCTTTCACAGAACAAAAAGCCCTGACGAGGGGTTACGAAGGGAACCTCCCCGTCAGGGCTTTTTCCGTTGGTGAAGTGCTCCGGTATCCTATTTCAACCGGGCTGCGGTCTTGGTTACTAACGCCCCGTACTCTTTGGCCAGCTCCATTTCCTCTGGCCGAGGCCGATTCATCGGTGCATCCTTAGAGGTTTCAACGGGTATAGTGGCGGCCGCTCCATAGGGACAACCATATAGTGTCCTTTCCGGTGTTAATTCACCGGTGTTGGAAACCACAATCATACCATGATGCTGCATGGGCAGTTGGAGCACCCGGAGAATCTGCTCAATACCCATGTGTTGAGTCGAAGTGGTGGCAAAGACACCTCCTACTTTGCCCCTGAGATCTCCCGTGGCCCACATCCCACCTAATTTCGAGAGGAAGGTAGCCATCTTCGGGTTGGGGGTGCCAAAGAACCCCGAGGATCCCCAAATGATAGCATCGGCGGTTTTCAGCTCTTCCAGATTGACATCTTCGACGGACTCCAGTACCACCTCAGCGCCTTCCACGCTCTCTGCGCCTTCAGCGATTGCCTCTGCCAGCACCTTGGTGTGTCCAAACATGCTGGCATAAAGAACATATACCTTAGTCATCCTTTTGCCTCCCACCACTGAAGTTCTACTACCTATCTATTATTTACCCTAGCTTTGAAATATTAATCAGCAACGGGTGGGGGCAGCCATTCTAGGGGATCACCAGGCCCAGATCCTTGAGGTAGCTGATGGAAACTTCCAGGGCCTTGGCCAGCCCTAACTCCTGGATGATGGGTCCCTCCAGTTCCATGGTCAAGGGGCCATCAAATCGCCAGTGGTCCAAGAGGTTGAACACACCGGGAAAGTCCACGATACCCTGGCCCAGGGGCGGAAAGTCAAAGGATTCGTATTCCCCCATGGTATCCTTCAGGTGGAGACTGGCGACGTAGGGCAGGGCATGGCTCAGCTCGCTGACGGCATCAAGACCCCGATTGTAATAATAGATATTTCCCGTATCGAAATTAATCCGGATGTTTTCGTGATCTACTGCCGACATGGTCCGCAGCTGTACTTGAGAATTTTCCGCTAGGTTGCGATGGGTCTCCAGGGCAACGGTTAATCCATGCTCTTTGGCTAAATCACCAACCCGCCGGAGCCTTTGGATCGCGGCCTCGGGCTCGGATTCATTGGCGCTAACACTGGTAAAAACCACCGAGGCTCCCAGCTGCTCAACGACGGAAAAGGCCGAAGGTAGGTGGGCAATCCCTGCATCGGAATTGATGTCCATCCTCACTACTACGGAACTGGCCACCAGCCCCAAGTCCGTCAAAGTCCCTTTGAGGGAAGCAACTTCCGATTCAGGAACGATATCGATCTCCACATATTTTAATCCTGCCGCGGCCACAACGGGCAGCTGCTCCCTTTGGGTGCGGCAAGCCACCACATATCTTCTCATCGTGACTCCTCCCTTTCCACTTGATGCTGTTGACTTGATCGCTAGTTTCACCTTGGAGAAGGGGAGTCCTGCCAAAAGAAAACAGCTCCATCGCTGGAGCTGTTGAATACTACACTTGCTGATTATCCTCTATGACTGGTTGTAGCTGAAGATTAGCTGCAGACCCTGCAGGGTTAGATGGGGCTCGGCATGAGCAATCAGGTCCATCTCCTGGGTAAAAAGCTCAGCGTAGGGGCCTGTGGCGATCACCGTGGGATTTCCCGTTATTTCCTCAGCCATTCTGGTGACAATTTCTTTGATTTGGCCAAAGACGCCGAAGAAGATGCCAGCTCGAAGGCTGTCAACGGTATTCTTGCCAATCACCGACGGCGGCCGGGACAGGTCCACTTGAGGCAGCCGAGATGCTTTGCCAAAGAGGGCTTCCATGGAGAGCCTGATGCCCGGGGCGATGGCCCCGCCCAGGTACTCGCCGGATGGGGAAATGGCATCGAAATTCGTGGAGGTGCCAAAGTCGACAATAATCGCGGGTCCGCCGTACTTGGCTATGGTGGCCACCGCGTTACAGATCCGATCGGCCCCGATCTCCCTTGGGTGATCGAACCGCAGTGGGATCCCAGTCTTGATTCCCGGTCCAACCACCAAGGGCTCGAGATCGAAATAGGTGCGGGCCATTTCCCGCAGGTTAGGCAAGACGGGGGGAACCACGCTGGCAATGATCATTCCGTCGATGACCCTTGGTCTAAGTCCTCGCTGATGGAGGATCAGACTTGTGATCAAACCCAGCTCATCGGCGGTTTGGAAACGGTGGGTATTCAGTCGCCAATTGGCAACCAAACGATCCTTCTCAAAGACTCCGTATTCCGTGGATGTGTTACCAACGTCGACAGCCAACAGCATCGGGATTCCCTCCGTTAGTTGATTCCGTCTGTTCAGCTAAGCAGCGAAAAACCCCTCACCTTGGACAGCGCTCGGATGATGAGAGCGGTCACAATGGCGGAGACAATCATCTCCAATATCCCGTTGCTCAAGGCAACGGCCGCCACTGCCTCAAAGGGTAGGTAGCCCCTTAGGGCGATCATCCCCAAGACACCGATGGTGTTGGTGGCAGAACCCACCAGGGCAGCAGCAATCACCTTGGTCCGTCGGTGGAACCAGCCGCGGTAGACGTAATAGGCGGTAACTCCGATCAGCAATCGGGGAAGAACCGAGACAAGAGGATCGGAAAAGAAGGCGGGAATGGGATTCAGCAGCGCATAGATGCCGAAAATTAGACCCACCAAGGCTCCCGATACCGGCCCTTGCCAAATTCCCCCAATGATCGCCGGGATGTGCATGATGGTGACGTGAACTCCCGTGGGCATCGGAATAAAGCCCAAGGGCGAGACCGCCAGCACAATGGAAATAGCTCCCAGCATGCCGATCACAACAATTTGACGGGTAGTTAGATTCAATTTTTTCCCCTCCGTTCCAGTCCCAAAGGGGTACCGGACGTATTTTGACAGTACTTGCCACGGTAATTCCTGGTATCGGTTGGGAGAAATCCCGGTCTATCTTGAGCCTATTTCTTCCCACCACCATCAGCGGCCGCAGCAAGGAAGCTGTCTCATTTATACTATACTACAGGGTCTAGGGAGTGTCTAGCCTCGCTGGCCCTCTCCCCTAGTTGATCAAGTTGAAAATCTTCGGAAGATCAAAGACGGTGATGATTCCCAGGGGCTGTGCGTCCTCCCGTCCGTCGTGGGTGATAATCACCGCCTGCAACCGCTGCCCCCGATGGGTAGTTTCATCAAAGAGCCGCATCACTTCAAACACGGGGGTGTGGCGACTGATAAACCGGAAACTGGTGGTTCTTTCGTCCACATACTTCAGTACCGATTCCACCCTTTCCCGATAGAGATCGTTGCTCCTTTTTTGCAGCTGGGCACCGAGCCAATGGGTGATGGCCTCAGCAGTTAGCAGTCCAACGAATCTGTTCTCCTCATCGTATACGGGAATCTTAGAAAAGGAGTGTTGGTACATCAGTTCCGCGGCGGTGCTGACTAAATCTGTGGTTTGGCAGGTAATCACCGGCCCGAGAAATTCCTGATCAACCTTGGGCGGCTCCAGCAGCAAGTCACGAATTCGCTCGATGCGGGCTACGGTTTCTGCATGGGGTTCCGCGATGGGTTCATCGTCGATTCGTTCGTGCACGATGGCGTTGCGCAGATCGCCGTATTCCTTTAGTTCCACGGCAATATCCTGAACAAAGGGGTCTTTACGGGCCGCTTCGTCCACCAACTGATAAAAAGGTTTGTGTCTAGTAGTGCCTAAGATATCCTCTAGGGCCTGCTCTATGTGGGCGAAGGCATCGAGAAATCTGGTGGAGTTTTCTCGATTCACCGGATCACTCCTTCCACGGACAAGGGCCTTAATTCTGTACTTATGAAAGACTTCGGTTAACCTGAAATAAACTCCTGTAATCCCCTGGGTATCGCAGGTGTTTGCGACGGAAAAACTGAATCGATTTAGTAGCCAATTAATCGCCGAAGGGTAGGACCTAAGGTTAAAGGAGGTACAGGCATGGAAGCCAAAAACACAAAAGCCCAAGAGTTACCACTGTTTCGGGATCCGGATCAACCCCTAGAGGCCAGGATTGAAGATCTGTTGTCCCGGTTGACGCTGGAGGAGAAGGTATCCCAGATGATCTATAACTCCTCAGCACTCTCTTCAGTGGGAATTCCAGAGTACAACTGGTGGAACGAATGTCTCCACGGCGTTGGGCGGGCGGGAGTGGCCACAGTTTTCCCTCAGTCCATCGGGATGGCGGCTACCTTTAGCCCCGAGCGCCTGGAAGAGGTGGGTTCGGTAATCTCCGATGAGGCTCGAGCCAAGCATCATGAAGCCGCCCGCCATGGCGACCGCGGGATTTACAAGGGATTGACCTTCTGGTCTCCCAATGTCAACATCTTCCGGGATCCCCGCTGGGGCCGGGGACAGGAAACCTATGGTGAGGATCCCTACTTAACGAGCCGGTTGGGGGTAGCCTTTATTAAGGGGCTGCAGGGCCATGACCCGAAATATCTCAAGGTTGCCGCCTGCGCCAAACACTACGCCGTCCACAGCGGGCCAGAGTCCCTGCGCCATGAGTTCGATGCCCAGGTCAGTGCCAAGGACCTGCGGGAGACCTATTTGCCGGCCTTCAAAGCCTGTGTGCAGGAGGGCCAAGTTGAGGCGGTGATGGGTGCGTACAATCGAACCAATGGCGAGCCCTGCTGTGCCAGTCCCACCCTGCTAGAGGAGATCCTGCGCCAGGAGTGGGGATTTGCCGGCCATGTGGTATCCGACTGTGGTGCCATTGACGATATCCATGCACGGCACAAGGTTACCCAGTCACCGGAGGAATCGGCAGCCTTGGCGGTTAAGAATGGCTGCGACCTCAATTGTGGTCACACCTTCCCCAGCTTGGTGGCTGCCGCGGAACAGGGCCTAATCTCTGAAGAAGAAATAAATGTAGCCTTGCGTCGGCTGCTGCGCACTCGCTTCAAGTTGGGAATGTTCGATCCACCGGAGCGGGTTCCCTATGCCCAAATCCCCTTCGAGGTAAATGCCTGTGAAGCCCATCGGGAGCTGGCTCTCGAAACTGCGCGGGAGAGTATGGTGTTGTTGAAAAACCAGGATGGACTGCTTCCCTTGGATCGGGACAAGATCCAATCCATTGCCGTCATCGGACCCAATGCCGATCGCAAGAGTGTCCTGTTGGGCAACTACTTCGGTACTCCCTCCCGGTACGTGACTGCTCTGGAAGGCATTCGCCAAGCGGTGAAGCCGGAGACAAAGGTGTACTACGCCGAGGGATGCTCTTTGTACGAGGGTTCTCCCGATGCTCCTTGGGGCGTCAAGCCCACCCATGGCTTTGCTGAGGCTCTAGCCGTGGCCCAACGGGCCGATGTTGTGGTGATGTGCCTGGGTATTTCTCCGGAACTTGAGGGGGAAGAAGGTGACGTAGCTAACTCCGATGGCGGTGGAGACCGCATCAGTCTATCTCTGCCGGTGCTGCAGGAGCAGTTGCTCCAGGCGGTGTGTCAGTTAGGAAAGCCCGTGGTGCTGGTCCTCTTTAGCGGCAGCCCCTTGACCATCAACTGGGCCCAGGAGAATGTCCCGGCCATCTTACAGGCCTGGTATCCCGGTGAAGAGGGCGGAACCGCGATTGCCGATGTTCTCTTTGGTCGCTACAACCCCGCGGGACGGCTGCCGGTGACCTATGTTAAGTCCCTGGATCAGCTTCCGGAGTTTACCGATTACAGCATGGCGGGACGAACCTACCGCTATATGACCGATACTCCTCTGTATCCCTTTGGGTATGGACTGTCTTACACCGATTTCGAATACTCCGGGCTAAAGATCGAAGGGTCCCAGGTTGGGCCCGAGGATTCGGTCAAGGTCCAGGTCACCGTCAAGAACGTGGGAGAGTTGGCCGGGGATGAGGTGGTACAGCTTTATCTGACTGACCTGGAGGCCTCGGTTCCCGTTCCCCGCTGGCGTCTAGAGGGATTCCGGCGGATTCACCTTCGCCCTGGGGAAGAGCAGGTAGTGGAATTTACCCTGACCCCGCGACAGTTGGCGCTGATTGATGAGGCGGGAGCCGCGGTGCTGGAGCCGGGAACCTTCCAGGTCAGTGTCGGGGGACAACAGCCCGATGCCCGCAGTGCTGAATTGACGGGCCGCAGTGTCTTGCTGGGCCAATTTGAAGTAGTGGCCGATGCCCCGGTACAGCTGCCTTACTAGCTGCTGCCGCTGACATTGCCGTCATAGGTCATGGAATGAACAGAGCAGAAGATGTTGCAAGGCGACTATGGGAGGAAGCGAAGTGACAGAAAAGATTCGAATAGGCATTGTCGGTTATGGGAATTTAGGTCGGGGTGTTGAGCTGGCCGTTGCCAAGAACCCCGACATGGAACTGGTGGCTGTGTTCACCCGGCGGCCCGTGGAACAGGTTAATACAGGAGAACAGGGGACTTTGGTGCTCAATGTGTCAAAGGCCCATGAGTACACCGATCAGATCGATGTGATGATTTTGTGCGGTGGGTCGGCAACGGATCTGCCTCAGCAAGGGCCGGAGTTTGCCGCTATGTTTAACACCGTAGATAGCTTTGATACCCACAGCCGGATTCCAGAGTATTTTGCCCTGATGGACAAAACCGCCAAAGCCAAGGGCAAGCTGGCGGCAATCTCCATCGGGTGGGATCCGGGGCTGTTTTCCCTCCAGCGTCTGATGACCGAGGCCCTGTTGCCCGGAGGTAAGACCTATACCTTCTGGGGTCGAGGGGTAAGCCAAGGTCATTCCGATGCCATTCGGCGCATTCCCGGAGTAAAAAATGCCGTCCAGTACACCATTCCGATTTCAGCGGCCTTGGATCGAGTCCGAGCCGGGGAGCAACCGGAGCTGGCGGTGGGAGAGCAACACCTGCGGGATTGTTACGTGGTGGCAGAGGAGGGCGCGGATCAGGATAGGATCGCGGCAGAGATCAAGGCGATGCCCAACTACTTTGCCGATTATGAAACGAAGGTGACCTTCATCACCGAGGAGGAGCTGCTGCGGGAGCATTCCCAGATGCCCCACGGTGGATTGGTGATTCGCAGTGCCACCACCGGCCGACGGGACGAACACCACCAAGTGGTGGAGTTCTCCCTGCGGTTAGACAGTAATCCGGAATTTACCGCCAGTGTCTTGGTAGCCTATGCTCGAGCGGTGTACCGTCTCCATCGGGAGGGCAAGACCGGCGCGGTTACCATCTTTGATATCCCAGTGGGATACCTATCGATGGATTCCCCGGAAAACCTGCGCCAGCGGCTGTTATAGAATTCAAGGCAGCCAGGAATCTACCGCCTGAGGGTAGAATCCTGGCTGCCTCGTTTTCTGGATCAAAGGGGAGATTTGCCTCCTAGCCACGCTGTAGGGGTGGGAGGCGCTAGCCAAACCAGGTGCCCGTGGGCAGTGGCACCATCAAGACATACCGAAAGACCGCGTAAAAGACCCCAGAGGTGATGGCAGCTATTACTAGGGTTTGGGCCCATCCCTTTGGAGACCTTGGGCGGGTGGGAGCAATCAGCATTGAAATTAGGGTATAGATGGCGATACTGCCCAGGACAAACCCGATCCAGGGCATGGCTGCAATTCCCAGAGCCAGAACCAGCAGGGTTGCCAGGACCTTGCGATAGGCTGCTGGATCCGGCTTCTCTTTGGGCTGGTTGCGCCTTGCCGGCAGCAGTCCCTTCACCGCTGAAGTTAGGCCTAACGCCAACAAGACGGCCAGCACCCAATTAACGAAGAGTCCGCCGTAATAGGTGAAATCCCGGGAGTGATACCATGCCACTAAGGTTAGGGCTAAGGTCAAAAGCCCAGAGAGGGTGTCACTATTGATCACGGCCCATCACCACCCCTTCCTCAGTGATTGCTGCACTAGGCTGCTCGGCAGCTGCGGGTCCCTGCTCCCGTTGCCCTGTCCTCAGCTTTCCTTGCCAGTGGGATACCATCGGCCAAATTACCGAGGCTAGACAAAGACCGATGAGAACCAAGCTAATGGGCCGACTAAACATCAGGCGCAGAACGGAGCCCGAGGCCCGCCCCATGAGGATCGATTGCACCAGACCCTGCTCGGCGAAGGGACCCATGATTAGTCCTAGAACTACCGGTCCTGACTCAAAGCCCAGCTTGTGGAGAACATAGGCGCAAAGGCCGAAGAGCAACATGAGCCCCACATCCAGCAGACTGTTGCGAATGGCAAAGGAGCCAACTATGGCCAGGAAGGCAATCATTGGTGCCAAATGCTGGAGGGGTACGTTAACCATTCTGGCGAAGATCCGAGAGCCCCAAGCGGTAAAGATGAACATCACGATCACGCCGACAAAGAAAGAAAAAATGAAGGTATAGGTGATATGACCAAAGGTGGTATACATCTCCGCACCGGGACGCATGCCATGGAGCATCAGTGCGCCTAGGATCACCGCTGCCGCGGGCGAACCGGGAATCCCTAGGGTCAGCATCGGGATGAGGGAACCCTGGACCACGGAGCAGTTTGCGGTTTCTGTCGCCGCAATTCCCTCAATGTTGCCTTTGCCAAACTCCTCGGGGGTTTTCGACCATCGGACAGCTTCGTTATAGGACACTAGGGCAGCAATGTTTCCGCCGGCTCCAGGGATGATCCCAATCAGGACCCCAATTAATGATGAGCGGATCAAAAGTATCGGTTTGCGGAGGAGAAAGGCGATAGTCTGAAGAGCGACGCCCTTCTGGGGTTTGTATTTCACCGGTCGATGGTGCTTGACCCCGAATTCCACCATCTCCAGCACCTGGGGGATGCAGAAAAAGCCAATCAAGGCAACCATTAGGTCTACTCCCGCCTGCAGGTTCGTTACTCCGAAGGTGAACCGAACATCACCGGCAATGGGAGAAATCCCGATGGTGCTGAGGAGCAAGCCCAGGGCTCCTCCCGTCAACCCCTTGAGAATTGACTGGGAGGCCAGGGTGCCGATGATGGTCAAACCAAAGATGGCCATCCAGAAGTACTCTGGAGGTCCAAACTTCAGCCCCAGTTCCGCCAAGGGAGGGGACAGCGTGAGCAGGAGAATGGTGCCGATCAGTCCACCCACCAGGGAACTAAAGGCATTGGCGGTCAAAGCATGTTGAGCTAGCCCCTTTTTTGCCAGGGGATAGCCATCAAAGGTGGTGGCAATGGCCGATGGGGTGCCTGGGGTATTGATCAGTGTGGCAGGAATGGCATCGCCGAACATCGCTCCGACATACAATCCCCCGAGCATGATTAATCCGGTGATGGCTGGCATCGTGAAGGTAAAGGGAACCAAGAGGGCTAAAGCCATCGTTGCCGTCAACCCAGGCAGACAGCCCACGATGATTCCCGCAATGCCGCTTAGGACCAGCAGTAGGAAATTACTGGGCGCGAAGATTTCACCGAAGGCAAATAACAAGTGTTCCAGCAAGACTTTGACCTCCCAACTTGCAGGCTACCACAGACCTTGCCGGTGGGAGGGGTAGTTTCCCTTCCCCTCCTACCGGTCCTCCAGTGCCTGCATTAACTCGCTGTATTCCACGGTTTTCAGCGCAATATATTCCTTGTACTCCTGTGCCCCCAGGGCCATGGGAACAAACCCCTGCTCAATCATCTGAGACTGAATCTCAGGGTCCCTGGCGATGCTTAGAAAGGCTGCTTCCAGGATGGCGATCACCTCTGGTGGGGTGCCCTTGGGAACACAGATCCCGCGGTCGATCCGGGGAATCATGTCATAGCCCAGTTCTACGAAGGTCGGTACATCGGGAAGGCTGGGAAAGCGCTGGTCGTCACCGATAGCTAGGACCCGAATCCGATCCTGATGCTGCACCAAGTCATTGGAGTTGGCCAAAATGGCTGTGGTGTGACCGCCCAGGAAGGCCGTGATCTGGGGTGCAGCCCCGGTGAAGGGGATGTAGGTGGTCTTGATTCCAGCCAGTTTCTCCAACTGCAAATAGGCGATGTGATGCCCTGAGTAGGTTCCCGATCCTGCGATGGTAATTGCCCCGGGGTGTTCCTTAGCATACTGGACAAAATCCTCGAAACTTTCAATGGGACTGGATTTGAGAACCGCGAGTCCGATGGGGGTAGTTTGAAACAGGGAAACCGGTTCCAGATCTTCGGTGTTATAGCCGGCATTGCCCCTTTGCAGCGGTTGGAGAATGATGTGGGGGATGTTGTTGCCGGCGATGACATAGCCCGTGGGCGGTGAATTGGCTAACTCAGACCAGCCGACGGAACCGCCGCCACCGGGTCGGTAGGTAATGATGACAGGCACTCCCAACAATTCCTCAAGGATTGGCTGTTGGCGCCTGGCCTCGATGTCCGTCTGTCCTCCGGGATCGAAGGGGATGATGTAGGTGATGGGTTTGTTGGGAAAGTCCGCAGCTTGGGCCACCATCAAACCCGAGACCATTAATAGACCTGCCAACACCACAAGTACCAGCACCAGTGCTTTTTTCACTCCTATACACTCCCTTTACATAGTCTTATTACCGGCACAGCTCACTCTTTGCCCAGCACTACAAGTGTTAGGCTTTGATTCCTAGTACTATATGACGGGACTCACAAAGGGGAGCCAGTCCAACAAGGAAAATGGTCACTAACCCGGAACATCAAAGATAACTTTGATTCGACGGGAGGGTGTGGGATGAAGGTGGCTCTTGGGGAGTTAGAAGTCTGGTTTGTGACTGGCAGTCAACACCTGTATGGTGAGGAAGCCCTTAGGCAAGTGGAAGCCCACTCCAAGGAGATGGCACAGGGTCTCGACGGAGCCGAGGCGATCCCGGTTCGGGTTGTGTACAAGCCGGTGCTGACCAGCTCCGAGGAAATTCATGCACTGTGCTTGGAGGCCAATGCCGCAGCAAACTGTATCGGGTTGGTTACCTGGATGCATACTTTCTCACCGGCTCGCATGTGGATCCCGGGATTGCGAAGTCTGCACAAACCCTTTGTTCATCTCCATACGCAATATAATCGGGAGATCCCCTGGGATGAAATCGATATGGATTTTATGAATCTGAATCAGTCGGCCCATGGATGCCGGGAGTTTGGGTATATTGCTTCTCGCCTTCGATTGGAACGGAAGGTAATCGTTGGGCACTGGCAAGATCCTCGGGTGCTGGCAGAATTGGGTACCTGGACTCGAGCGGCAGCGGCCTGGCACGATGCCCAGGGAGCAAAGATTGCCCGTTTTGGGGACAACATGCGGCAGGTAGCGGTCACCGAGGGGGACAAGGTTGAGGCAGAGATTCAATTGGGATATTCCGTCAACGGTTACGGTATCGGTGATTTGGTGGCCTATATCAACGAGATAGCGGATTCTGAAGTGGATCAGCTTCTAGCCATCTATGGGGAGCGGTACCAACTGGCTGAATCCCTGCGGCCCGGCGGCAGTCAACGGGAGGCTTTAAGGGAGGCGGCACGGATTGAATTGGGACTCAGGGCCTTTCTCCAGGAGGGCGGCTTCAAAGGATTTACCACCACCTTTGAGGACCTACATGGACTGTCCCAGCTGCCGGGTTTGGCAGCCCAGCGCTTGATGGCCGATGGCATCGGGTTTGGGGCCGAAGGCGACTGGAAAACGGCAGCCCTGGTACGGGCCATGAAGGTGATGGGCAGCGGACTTGAAGGGGGAACCTCCTTCATGGAGGATTACACTTACCATCTGGCGCCTTCAGGGATGCAGGTGTTAGGGGCCCACATGCTGGAGGTATGTGAATCCATTGCCAAGGATCGTCCCCGGCTGGAGATTCACCCCTTGGACATTGGAGGTAAGGCCGATCCCCCGAGGTTGGTCTTTGATGTTGCCAGTGGTCCTGCCATCTGTGTTGCCATCATGGATCTGGGTAATCGCTTCCGTTTAGTCTTGAACGAAGTGGATGTAGTGGAGCCAGAGCAACCTCTGCCTAAACTCCCGGTGGCCAGGGCTCTGTGGGAACCTAGGCCTAATCTGCCAGTGGCAGCCACCAGTTGGATTCTGGCAGGCGGATCCCACCACAGTGGTTTCAGTCAGGCAGTGACCACGGAACATATCAAGGATTTTGCGGAAATAGCGGGTTTGGAGCTGTTGATCATCGATGGGAACACCAATGTCTGGGATTTTAAGCAGCAGCTCAAACTCAATGAAGTGTATTATCAGATGCGCCGGGGTTTCTAAGGAAATTTAACTTTAGGAGGAGAGAGCGAGATGGCGATACCCCAACCGGAGCCTCGAGTGGCCCGATTTGAGAAACTGGCCTACGGCATGTTCATTCATTGGGGATTGTACTCCCAGCTGGGTCGAGGGGAGTGGATTATGAACAGAGCCCAGATTCCCAAGGAAGAGTATGCTCCCCTGGCCAAGACCTTTACCGCGGAGGAGTTTGACGCGCGAGCCATTGCTCGCATCGCCCGTCAGGCCGGGATGAAGTATATTACCATTACCGCTAGGCACCACGATGGATTTTCCCTGTATGATACCCGGGGGTTGTCCCAGTACGATGCTCCCAACAGCGGTGCCAAACGGGATTTGATTGCAGAATTTGTCGAGGGATGTCGCGCCGAGGGGATCCTTCCCTTTTTCTATCATACGACCCTAGACTGGTATCACCAGGATTTTGAGAAGGATTTCGAGGCATACTTAGAGTACCTGCGTCAATCCGTGGAAATTCTCTGCACTCAGTATGGTGAGATCGGTGGTTTGTGGTTTGATGGGAACTGGAGCAAACCCGGTGCCGATTGGCAGGAAGACAAGTTGTATGGGTTAATTCGCCGCCATCAGCCCAACGCGATGATTATCAATAACACGGGACTTAGCGCTCGGGGTCATATCGGTCATCGGGAGATCGACAGCGTGACCTTTGAACAGGGCCACCCCACGCCCATGGATCGAGAGGGCATGCCCAAGTACGTGGCTGCGGAGATGTGCCAGACGATGAACCAACACTGGGGTATTGGCGATCTGGATTTCTGTTACCTGTCTCCCAAGGAGATTATCGCCAACCTCTGCGCTTGCCGCAAGGTAGGGGCCAACTATCTGCTTAATGTCGGCCCAACGGCCAGCGGCCGGATACCGGACTATGAGAAGGCAGCCCTATTGCGGGTGGGTGCTTGGGTTCAGATGCACCGCGATGTGATCTATGAGGGCAAACCCACCTCGGTCAAGGGTACTGGCAGGAACTTTGCCCTAGAGGCCAATGGCAAAGTGTATCTGTTCATTCACGATCTAGGTAATACCGGTGATGTCAATGTGGCCATTGGCGAATCCGGTGCCGGGCCCAAGGCCTTTAGCGGTGTCACTGAGCCCGTGGCGTCGATTCGTTGGATGGATAATGACGAAGAGCTCGCCTTTGCTCAGGATAGGTCTTCGGGCTTGTTGGCGGTGGACGCAACGGGCTATCCCTACGGCACCAATCTAGTGGTGCGAGTCGCGGAAGTATCCTTTGCTTAATAGCTAACCAGCAGAAGGAACATTGTTTTGTCGAATCAGGACAGCCACTGTCGTCGCGGGGCTGTCCTGCTGGTTTTTGGACGTCATAATGGAAATTTTGCCCTTACCGCAAGGAGATAGCGTTAGCTTCTGCGAATAAGTTTTGGACTCAAGATGACTAAGACCGGGAAATTATGGGTAAACCTAGCTGTAGTCTAACTGCCGAATCAGTTGTTTCAGGCGGATCAGTTTCGGGTTGCCATGGGTTCTTGGAGAAGGGGATGGATACTCAGTGGGAATCAGGATCGTTGCCGATAGTGTTTGTGACACGGATGCTAAGCTGGATGCAGAATTGAACATCACCAAAGTGCCACTTACCCTTTATTTTGGAGACAGGGAATTTAAGGACGACGGCACTCTCACCCAGCAGGAAATCATCGAGTTGATGCGGTCCTCTAGCGTGGCACCCCGGACCGCTAGTCCATCGCCGGGACAATTTGTTGAAGCGATCAAAGGGGCTGGGGGGGATTCGACGTTCGTCGTGACCGTTTCCCAGGGAATCAGCAGTACCTATGAAAGTGCAACCATCGCTCAACAGATCATCCAGAGCGAGGATGCCGGTCGATTTATCCATGTCTTTAACAGTCGCAGTGCATCGGTAGGGGAAGCCTTGGTTTGCATGAAGATTCAAGAACTGGCGCGGCAAAGTCTCAAAATCTCTGAGATCGTGGAGAGGGTTAACGCGTATATCGCTGAAATGAAGACCTTTTTCCTCCTGGACTCCCTAGACAATCTGGTGAAGTCCGGGCGGATGGGCAAGGTGATGGGTAAAATCGGTTCCGTTTTGTCCCTGAAATTGGTGTTAGGAGCCTCGGAAGAGGGAACCATCAAGCTCTTTGACAAGGCTCGGGGAACTAAGCGGGCCTTTCGCCGCCTGATTGATCAGATTGAGGAACACGGAGAGCGTTTGGAGGAAAAGATCCTCGGAGTTGCCCACTGCAACGCCCGAGAGAAGGCAGAGGCTCTGAAGGCCGAGGTGTTAGAGAGGTTTAACTTCAAGGACATCATTATCGTTGAAACCGCTGGTGTTACCAGTATCTATGCCGATCATGGTGGCATCGTGATCGCCTTCTAGATACCAATCCCAAAGAGAAGGAAGCTGAAGGAACCATGTATCGAGTCAGCGAGACCACCATCTATGTGATGTCAAAGGATAACCCTCCGGCGATGACTGTGAGGTCGGGAGACATTATCGTCTTTGAGACTAGGAATTGCTTCAATAATCAAATCACCGATGGAACTGAACCCATTGAAGGGATGGATTGGGAGCAGGTGAATCCCGCCACCGGTCCCGTGTTCATTGAGGGAGCCCAGGTCAACGACACCTTGAAAATCCGGATCTTGGACATCGAAATTGCTCCCTGGGGGATCATGGCCGCGATTCCCGGTGCCGGGGTTTTAGGCGGTAAAGTGACTACCAGCCAGGTGAAGCGAATTCCCATCGTCGATGGGATGGCGATCTTTTCCCCGGATATCAAGGTTTCCTGTTCGCCCATGATCGGCGTGATTGGGGTAGCACCCAAGGGGGAAGGGGTCCCCTGTGGGGTACCCGATGTCCATGGCGGGAACATGGATAACAACAGAATCAAACAGGGGGCGACCCTGTATCTTCCTGTTTTTCACGAAGGGGCCTTGCTGGCCATGGGCGATGTTCACGCTGCCATGGGTGATGGAGAGATCATGGTCACAGGAATAGAGATCTCCGGGGAGATCACCGTCAAAGTTGAGGTGATGGAGCAGGTGACCATCACCAATCCTCGGTTAGAGGATGCCAACTACTGTTACACCATCGCATCCCATGAGGATCTGGAGACGGCCATCGGCATTGCTACTGAAGAGATGACTCAGATTGTGATGGCACAGCTGGGCCTGTCCTTTAACGAGGCGGGAATGCTCCTCAGCGCGGCCGGCGATCTGCAGATCTGCCAAGTGGTGGATCCCAAGCGCACGGTAAGGTTTGCCATGCCCAAGAGCATTCTGCCCAGTATGTTCTAGCCAGTATCCTTTAGCCGGTAGGTTTCTGGCCTCTACTGTCTTACAGCCCATAGAAATCAAAGCACCCGTAGATTGTCTTAACAAGCTACGGGTGTATTAGTTAGTCCGCTATCTGGAGAGCGTCAATAAACCCTATCCCTTGACCGGCAGCGGCAAGGATAATTCTGGTATTTCCCGAAGAGTAGAGTCAGTTGGGAGAGGGAGTTGAGAGAAGTTGCAGTTTACCATTAGACAGCGGGAGTTCATCTTTACCGATGAGCGGCCATTTGCCAGTTGTCATGCCTCCACGCTGGTGGTATTGCCGAATCAGGAGATCTTGGCTGCTTGGTTTGGCGGCAGCGAGGAAGGCGCCGATGATGTAGCCATCTGGTGTTCTCGCCGAAGCCAGGGCAAGTGGAGTCCTCCCATTTGTATTGCCGATGAGGAAGGGCTTCCCCACTGGAATCCGGTACTCTTTAGCGCACCCGATGGGCGGATCTTTCTCTTTTACAAAGTCGGGAAGCAAATACCCTCCTGGCAGACCCGAGTGATGATCTCCGAAGATCAGGGGGAAACCTGGTCGGCTCCCCGGGAGTTGGTGCCCGGCGATCGGGGAGGGAGGGGTCCGGTGAAGAACAAGCCGATTGTTGCCTTTGATGGAACGTGGTTAGCTCCCGCTTCCATCGAAGGGGACCGATGGGATGCCTTTGTCGATCGCTCAAGGGATCAGGGAGCCACTTGGCAGCAAAGTTCCTTGGTTCCCTTGGCAAGGCCGGGAACCGGTGAAACCGCGGAGGATCAACCATTAGTCACCGGCAAAGGCGTGATTCAGCCGACTCTGTGGCAGTCCCAGCCGGGACGGGTACATATGCTTTTGCGGTCTACAGAGGGAAGGATTTTCCGGTCGGACTCTAACGACAATGGTCAGTCCTGGTCTCGGGCCTATCCCATAGATATGCCTAACAACAACAGCGGCATCGACTTGGCGCAGACCCCTCAGGGTTACTTGGCCCTAGCTTACAATCCCGTGGGGGAAAATTGGGGAGCGAGGACCCCTTTGGTGGTGGCAGGTTCCAGTGACAATGGAATTACTTGGCCGGCGATGATCACCCTGGAAGAGGACGAAGGTGAGTTTTCCTATCCGGCGATTGTGGCCACGCAGGATGGGATCTATCTGACCTACACGTGGAATCGAACTCGGATTGCCTTTTGCGAGCTATCTCTTGACTAAGGGAGTGTGACCAATGTATCAGGGTAACAACCCTATGCCCCCGGTGAACTTGCGCTGTGAATACGGGAAGAATCCCCTTGGGATTGACGTTACGTCCCCTAGATTTTCCTGGGCCCTCCAGCATGGAGAGCCAAACCAGTTTCAAAGTAGTTACCAGATCATAGTTGCCGATGATTGGGATCTAGCTGTCGCGGCCCAGGGCAATGTCTGGGACAGCGGGCAAGTCAAGTCTTCACAGTCAATTAATGTGCGCTACGCTGGTCAAAGTCTGCAGTCCTGCAAGGAGTACTTCTGGCGGGTGCGATGGTGGGACAGTGATGGTCAAGTCAGCGACTTTAGTGATATCGCCACCTTCGAGACGGCATTCCTGACGGAGGATGAATGGCAGGGACAGTGGATTGCCCACAGGGAAGATCTCGAGGCTCGGCCAGAGGTTAGTGAGGCGGGATATGAGCTTTATCCCGGAAGTTTGTTCCGCACCGAGTTTGCCGTCACCAAAGGGTTGAAATCCGCTCGGGCCTACATCAGCGGCCTAGGCTATTATGAACTGAGGCTCAATGGCGCCAAGGTGGGGGACAGGGTCCTGGAGCCGGGGCAAACGGATTATGATCATCGGGTTTTGTACTCGGTCTATGACATTACTCCTTACCTGCAGGCGGGAACCAACGCCGTAGGGGTGATGTTGGGCAATGGTCGCTATGTTCGCTTTCATTGGCTGGATGCGCCTCGGGGCTATGAAGCTACTCCCCGGGTGAAGGCTGAGCTCCACCTCACCTATGACGATGGTTCGGTAGAGAGGATTGTCACCGATGCGGGGTGGCAGACCCGGCGGGGTCCCTTAGGTGTCAACGGTATCTTTGAAGGTGAAGTCTATGATGCTCGACGGGAGATCGAGGGCTGGGATCAGCCGGGATTGGACACCGGGGATTGGGATTGGGCCCAGGTGGTGGAGGGCCCCAAGGGAAGACTACGGGCCCAGTTGATGCCGCCGATTAAGATTACCCGCAGATTTCAACCAGTATCCATCAGCAGCCCCGATCCAGGGGTGTACATCTACGATTTTGGCCAGAACTTTACCGGATGGGTTCGACTGCGGGTGCAAGGACCTCGGGGTACCAGGATAACCCTGCGGTATGCCGAGGTGCTCGATGACGAGGGTAGACTAGATCCGAGGATCAATCGACAGGCGGCGGCCACCGACGTTTATATTCTCAAGGGGGCAGCTCAGGAGGAGTGGGAACCCCGCTTTACCTACCACGGGTTTAGGTACGTGGAAGTGACCGGGCTGGCCACGGTACCCCACCTGCATTCCCTGGAGGGGTGTTTCTTGCATACTGCCGTGGAGGAGACCGGCACCTTCATTTGCTCCAACGCCCTCCTGAACAATATTCACCGCAATGTGATCTACGGGCAGTTGTCCAACTTGATGAGCGTACCCACCGACTGTCCTCAACGGGATGAGCGCATGGGTTGGATGGGTGATGCCCAGCTGGTGGCAGAGGAATCCATCTACAACTTCGACATGGCCGCCTTCTTCACCAAGTACCTCCAGGACATCAAGGATGCTCAGCGGGAAGACGGCAGTGTCTCCGATGTAGTTCCTCCCTATTGGCCCCTGTACCCCGCGGATCCCGCCTGGGGTACTGCCTATGTGGTTCTGGCTTGGGAGATGTATCGCTACTACCAGGATGTGGATCTCCTGGCGTACCACTATGATGGTCTGCGGCGGTACGTAGACCAGCTCATCGCCAGGGAAGGGACCGATGGTCTAGTTGATTTCAATAAGTACGGCGACTGGTGTCCACCAGGCAGTGTCATCCCCAAGAAAACTCCCAGAGAGATTACTTCTGCCTTCTATTACTACCACGACGTTCTCACTCTGTCCAAGATAGCCCAAGTGCTAGGTAACGGAGAGGATGCAGCCAAGTACGCCGAAAAGGCCCAGGAGATTCGCCAGGCCTTTAACAAGAAGTACTTCAACGCCGAGGGTGGGTACTATGGCAATAACGATCAGACCTCCAATGTTCTTGGTCTACAACTGGGGCTGGTGCCCGAGGGCGCCGAAGAGGCCGTGGTGGATAATCTGGTGGAGCAAATTACGGTGCATCATGACTATCACTTTGATACTGGAATTGTGGGGACGAAGTTTATCCTCGATACTCTAACCCGCTATGGCCTCAAAGAGGTGGCTTACCGGATGATGACCCAGGAAAGCTATCCCAGCCTAGGGTACATGATCAAGTCCGGGGCAACCACCGTCTGGGAACGGTGGGAAAAACTCACCGGTACCGGGATGAATTCCCACAACCACATCATGTTCGGTACCGTTGATGTCTGGTTCTACCGCTCTTTGGCAGGAATCGCCTTGGGACAGCCGGGGTGGGACGGCATTGTGATCAAACCCTGTATTCCCCAGGCTCTCGACTATGCCGGGGCTGCGCTGCACACCCTGCGGGGGACCATTGCCTCCTACTGGACAAAGAGCAAGGGTACCTTGTCGCTGCAGGTGTCCATTCCCGTCAATACCGAGGCGAAGATCTATGTCCCCCGTGGCGAGGGGACAGCCCTTGAGATGCAGGTCAATGGACGTGAGGTTCGTGCTGTTAACCTACCGGTGGTTGAAGAGGGCAACGATACCTACTTCGTCGTGGAAGCGGGTTCGGGAGAGTATCGCTTCACCGTTGCTGGATATCAGCGGCAGGTGCCCAGCGGCATCCCATGCAGCAAAAAGGTAAGATGAGAGGCAAAAAAGGGGTTCTGGCGGCCAGAACCCCTCCTTTATATCCCTTTCTAGTCCTGTCTGGGAGCTTGCAGACCTTGCGCGATTTGGCGCAGCTCACGGCTGGAAATCCTGGCGGGAAAGTCTCCCGACTGTCGTCCCCGCAGAAAAATCTCCTCGGGAGCCAGTCCCCTTTCCCTGGCAATAATCTCCTTGACCCGTGACGTGCAAAAGGACCCTTGGCAGGCGCCCATTCCCGCCCGGGTGCGGCGTTTGATGGCATCGGTGCTGTTAATGGGTATCCCCCGGTGGATGGCATCGACGATGGTTTGCTCCCTGACTTGCTCACAGCGGCACACGATCCGCAGGGGATCTCCCGGTGGGCGATTGACATCGGCAACAATCTCTGACATCGGCTGCAGTGGGCTGAAGGTGGTGATGGGCCGTCGTCGAGGATTAAAGTCAGCCTTAGGCTCCAGGACTACTCCTAATTCCTCAAGCAACTGTAAGACCCGCTGAGCAATGGCAGGAGCTGAGGTTAACCCCGGTGAATCGATGCCCGCCACATTGATGAACCTTGGTACCCGCGACTCTTCGATGATGAAATCCCTTCGGTCGCTGCTGGGACGGATCCCTGAGAAGGAGCGAATGGCCTTGGTAATATCTATCTGGGGAACACTGCGCCAGGCGGTGGCAATGATATCCTGCAGGGCGGTGGTTTCCGTTGCCAAATCCTCCCGATCGGTGACATCCTCGGCATTGGGCCCCAGCATCAGATTTCCCCAATAGGTGGAGGTCACCAGGACGCCTTTGCCCTGTGGTCCCGGGGTTTGGAAGACTACGTGGTTGACTAAGGACCCGGTGCCTCGGGACAGGAGTAAGTACTGGCCCTTGCGGGGCAGGATGGTGAAGTTTTGGGCTCCTACCATAGCGGCGATGGTGTCGGCATAGACGCCCGCTGCATTGATCACATACCGGGCCTGATAGGTATCGGCACCGGTGACGAGCTGAAAGCCCTGGGCCTTGGACTCTATGTGCTTCACTTCGTTATTCAAAGCTAGGGTGACGCCATTGGCTACGGCGTTTTCGGCAAGGGCGATACAGAACTCATAGGGGGAAGTGATTCCCGTTTCCCCACAATAGAGGGCAGCGACAATGGCAGGGTTCAGTGCCGGTTCCCGGGCCAGCGCCTCCTCCCGCTGTAAAATCCGCAGATCCTGGACGCCGTTTTTTTCGCCATTGGCCTGCAATTGGGCCAGAATCTCCCTTTCTTCATCGGTAAAGGCGACTACCAGAGACCCCGTCTGCCGGAAGCCAAAGTTGAGCTCCTCCTCCAGCTGTCGGTACATGCGATTCCCCTTGACGACTAACTCCCCTTTCAGGGTACCGTGGGCCGCTGTATATCCGCCGTGGACGATCCCGCTGTTGGCCTTGGTCGCTCCGACCCCAACGTCGATGTCTTTTTCCAGAAGGAGAACTTGCAGTTGGTAGCGGGACAGTTCCCGGGCGATGGCACAGCCCATGACTCCGGCTCCAATGATGGCAACATCGTACATCGTGCACCTTTCCTTTCAAGGGAATTTCCGGACAACCCCAGGCTCAGGGTGGCAGAGTAAGAAGCTAAGTTTTGATACCCAATTCCTCCATAGGGCTAAACCGAAGGCAGGACTTAATTTCCATTGATGGAAAAACTTAGAAGAGTCAAAGTAATTAGGAGGCGACAACATGAGTGATAGACCTAATGTCCTAGTGTTTTTCACCGATCAGCAGCGCTGGGACACCACCGGTGTTCACGGCAATCCCTTGGACTTGACGCCGAATTTCGATGCCATGGCTCGCCGGGGAACCCACTTTTGCCATGCCTTTACCTGCCAACCGGTCTGTGGTCCTGCCAGAGCCTCACTCCAAACGGGATTGTACGCCACGGCCACGGGCTGTTTTCGCAACGCAATTCCCTTAGCCGCTCACCATAACACCTTGGCCCATTACTTCAAGGCCGCGGGTTATCACACCGGGTACATTGGAAAATGGCATTTGGCCTCCCGGGATCCCGTCCCCAAGGAGGAGCGGGGAGGGTACGATTACTGGCTGGCAGCCAATACCCTGGAGTTTACCTCCGATGCCTACGACACCAACCTCTATGACAACGACAACCGGTTGGTCAAGCTTCCCGGATACCGCGTAGATGCCCTCGCCGATGCCGCAATTCGCTACATCGATGCCCACAAGACCGGCGATCCCTTTTTCCTTTTCTTGTCCTTCCTAGAGCCCCATCACCAAAACCATCGCGACGATTACCCGGCTCCCGAGGGTTATGCCCAGCGCTACCAGGGCCGCTGGACTCCGCCGGACTTGCAGGCCCTGGGGGGAAGTGCCCCGCAACACCTTGGTGGATACTACGGGATGGTCAAACGCCTTGACGAGGCCCTAGGTCGTATCCTCGATGCCCTCAAGAGCCTGGGATTATTGGAGAATACCGTTGTGGTGTACACCACTGACCACGGCAACCATTTCAAGACCCGCAATGGGGAGTACAAGCGTTCTCTGCACGATGCGTCCATTCGGATACCGCTGGCCATCCAGGGTCCGGGATTCAACGGCGGTGGACAGGTGCAGGAGTTGGTGAGTCTAGTGGATGTCCCGGCGACCCTGCTGGATGCAGCGGGAATCCCGATACCGGAGCACATGCATGGCCGTTCCCTGCTTCCCTTGGCGAAGAAGGAAGCTGACCCGTGGCCAGAGGAGATCTATGTCCAGATTAGCGAATCCCAGGTGGGCAGGGCTGTGAGAACCCACCGGTGGAAGTACGGCGTAGTGGCTCCAGACAAGAACGGGTGGGATGACCCTGCTTCCCTGGTCTATGAGGAAGCCTATCTCTATGATTTGCAGGCCGACCCCTATGAATTAACCAATCTCATCGGCTTGGAGTCTCACCAAGAGGTGGCCGAGGTTATGAGGCAGCGCCTGCTGTGCCGAATGACTGCAGCAGGGGAAGAAGTCGCGGAGATTCTCACCGCTCCTTTGCGCACCAGCGGGCAGCGCCGGGTCACCCCTGATGAGGCCAGACAATAACAAAAAGCCAGCGTCTCTATCCCACTGGGATGGAGGGGCTGGCTTTAGTCTTAAATATCCCACTTTCTCTCTAGGACCGGAACATCCCGGAGGAGTCTCTGGGTGTAATCATGCTGCGGATGAGCAATAATCCGGTCTGCCGGGCCTTGCTCCACGATCTTGCCCTGACTCATTACCAGGAGTCGATCACTGGTGTAGTATGCCAGGCCGATGTCGTGGGTAATAAAGATGATGGTCATGCCCAACTTCTCTCGCATCTCCAGGAGAATTTTCAGGATTCCCGCTCGACTGGAGGCATCAATCATCGAGGTGGGCTCATCGGCGATGAGGACCTCGGGATTAATGAGAAAGATTCGGGCGATCATGATTCTCTGCCTCTGGCCCCCGCTGAGTTCATGGGGACGCTTGCTCAGCAGCTCATTGGCGTTCAGGCCAACGTTTCGCATCGCCCCTTGAATCCGCTGTTCCTGTTCTTCTGGGCTTGGCCTGTTGGGCAGTAGGCGAAAGGAGTTGGTCAAGAACCGGCGCACAGAATAGAAACTGTTGAAGGATGAAAAGGGATCCTGAAAGACCGCCTGGACATGGGTCCAGTACTCCCGGGTCTGACGGGACTTCTTCATCCCGGTAATATCTTGGCCCTTGAAGACGATGCTCCCGGAAGTGGGTTGAGATAGCTTCAGGAGCATGCGGGCAATGGTAGTCTTGCCGCTGCCGCTTTCACCTAACAGGGAGACAATTTCCCCTTTGCCAACGCTGAAGGAGACATCGTTCACGGCTTTGGTAGCGTTTTTGCCTAGGCCAAAGACCTTGGTCAAATTCTTGACCTCTAGGATGACTTCCTGTTTTCTGTTGCTGTCTGTGGCAAGTTGATGTGCTCCGTGCAATGACACCATACTGTCCGATCACCTACCCTTCTAGGTTGTGGTTGTTCAGTTCTGCATTTTTCCGTTGCATAGGGGCAGCGATCGGCAAATCGACAGCCCTTAGGCGGATTCTTCAGGTCCGGTGGAACACCGGGAATTCCCGTAATTTCTCGGCTCTTAGTGCCGGGCTCGGCAGTGAGCATCGAGCCCATCAGGGCTTGGGTGTAGGGGTGCATTGGATCGAAGATCACATCTTCCATTGGCCCCAGCTCAGCCATTTGTCCAGCATACATGATGGCAACCCTGTCGGCGAAGTGCCGCAGCAATGGCAGCTCGTGGGTAATGAATACGATATTGCGAATGATCTTCTTCCGAAGCAGCTCCAGCATCAGTCGAATAACTACCTTCTGAGAAGAGACGTCCAAAGCCGAGGTTGGTTCGTCGGCGATGAGTACCTTCGGGTTCAGCAAAGTAGAGATGACGATAATAGTCCGCTGCTTCATTCCACCACTTAGTTGGTGGGGGTAGCTGTCCAGCACCCGGGCGGGAAGCCCCAAGGCCTCCATCCGCTCCCGAGCCAGATTTAAAGCTTCTTCCGGCGTCCTTTCGGGATAGTGTTCCCGAATAACGTCAATCACGAAGGAGCCGATTTTCTGTGTTGGATTCAGGGCGTTCATCGCTCCTTGGGGCACCACGGAGATATACTGGCCGCGAATGTCCCGTCGGAGCTCTTCCTTGTTCATTTTGAAGATATCTTTACCTTGGACCAACATTTCACCGGAGTTAACGTACAGGGGTGGGTTATAGGTCAAACCCAGCACCGATGCGAAACTGCTCTTGCCGCATCCAGACTCTCCGGCGATACCGACAACTTCGTCCTCATATAAATCCAGGGATACTCCGTCAACGGCCTTGACCTCCTGACCGTCCACGAGGCGGTAGTATGCCTTGATATCCCTAGCAGTTAGCAATTTATTCTTCATGCTATCTACTTCCTTAGTCTAGGATTGAAGATCTCGTCCATGCCGGAGTTCATCAGCATTAGTGAGAAGGAAATAACTGTCAAGAAGATTACCGGTGGAACAAAGGCCCACCAGGCTCCGACTCGAACGGCTTCCCAAAGCAATGCCCAGTGGAGCATCATACCTAGGGAGACCACGTTGCTGGGACCAAGACCCAACATACTCAAGGTAGCTTCGTTGGCAATTGCGCCTGTCAGCTGCAGAATGAAGGCCATGAAAATATAAGAGAACATATAGGGGAGAATTTCCTTGATGACCATCTCCACCGTGCTAATGCCGGTGATTCTAGCCAGGTCAACGTGTCCTCTGGTTCGCAGACTGGAGGCTTGCGCCCGCACAGCCCGTGCTGTCCACGGCCAACCGGTCATCCCGATGATTACTCCCATTCCAATGGCCGAACGGTTGGTCACCGAGACCGACAACAGAATCAAAAATACGATTGGGGGAATAGTAATAAAGACGTTAGTCAGACCCATCAAGATTTCGTCGGCAATTCCCCCAAGATAGCCTGCCAAGGAGCCGACGGCCACGCCGATGACAATGGCGACGATTCCGGCAATGAGTCCGACCAGAAGTGATGTTTTGGTTCCGTGCATCAACTGACTGAGAACGTCGTGTCCCAGGTTGTCAGTTCCCAGGGGGGCCTTGACCGATGGAGCGTTATAAAGTCCACCAACGGCCTGGGTAGGGTCCTGATCATGAATCATTGGACCAACAAAGGCGAATCCAAGCACCAGGATAAAGAGCACGAAACCGACAACGAATCGTCTCGACTTAAAGGATAGGGTAAGGATTTCCGCCATGTTATCGCTCTCCTAACTGCGATGCTCGGACTCGGGGGTCGATGAATCCGTAAGCGATGTCTACTAGGAAGTTAGCCAGCAGCACCGTCAAGGTGATGATCAGGGTTACACCTTGAATTACCGGATAATCGTTTTGCCTAATGGCCGAGAACAGAAGACTTCCCATGCCGGGATAGGAGAAGACCGATTCCGTAACCAAAGCTCCACCCACCATAGTACCAAAGGATAAGGCCAGACCAGTAATCTGGGGCAGCATGGCATTGCGGAATACGTACTTCACAATCTTCTTGTCCCTGAGTCCAAGTGCTTTAGAATAGTTGACATAATCAGAGGTCAGTTCGTAAACCGCCATTTCTCGCATTCCAATGGCTTGTCCGCCGATGGCTACCAGAATCATAGAGAGGAAGGGTAGCGTCCAGTGCCGGAGGACATCGACAAAGAACTCGAGATTCCATCCGGGGAACATTCCCATACTGTACCCGCCGGACAAAGGGAACCAGCCGAGATTGGCGGCAAAGACATAGACCAGTAAGATAGCAAAACCGTAGTAAGGAATGTTGGAAAAGACCAGTGCCGTTGTAAAGATAGTTCCGTCAAACTTTCCACCCTTGTAGGAAGCCAGGGCTCCAAGGATATTTCCCACCAACCATCCCACCAAAATAGCGGGAATCTGGATTCCCAATGTCCAGGGCAGAGCTTCGCCGATGAGGTTCATCACCTTACCGGGATAAAGCATGAAAGATGTGCCCAAGTCTCCCCTAAACACCTTGCCAAGGTATTCAAAGAACTGTACATGCAAGGGTTTGTCCAATCCAAACTCCCGCATATAAGTCTGATACAATCGTTCCAAGGACTCACTAGATACTCCGCCGCCTTGAGTCAATTGGCTGAGCATAGACTGCACCGGGTTGCCGGGAATCAGGCGGGTGAGAAAGAAGTTGAGTGCGATGGCGATGATCAGAGCCAGCCCGTACCAGGCTATCTTCCTGCTAAGATATCTGCTGAATCCACTTGTTAGCATATTCTCACACCCATATTAAAGGATTTGGCTTGCTGGGGAAGACAGGCTTCCCCAGCTGCTTCCATGTGCATTAGTTCTACTTCGCCGGCTTCACGTTAAAGTACACTCTCACCCCGGCGAAGTTGTGAAGCGGTGGAGCGACGGGATTGTCCGCAGTGGGAAATCCAGTCCAGTACTTCTCGTTAAAGACGTGAAACTCAACGGGACGATACTGCAGCGGGATCGTTGGGACGTCCTGCATATAGATCCGGTTGATTTCACGATAGATTTCCTTCAGCTCATTCTCATCGGTGGTGACGACAACTTGGTCCAGCAATTCATGGATTCTCGGGTTGCTGTACCGTCCGAAGTTGCGGTAGGCCGTTCCCTTGCCGGCATCAGGAACCCCTCGGTTGTCTAGACTATCCCGAATCCGCAGCCACGGTTGGGCCGGGGACTGAGCACCTGCGGGCGTGTCCATCAGCAAGTCGAAGTTGCCAGAATCCCGGTGGTCAACCCATACCGGTTGCTCCGGAAACTCAGTAACTACATCGATACCAACGGCCCGGGCACTGCTGGCGACAACTTGGAGACTGGTCATCCAGTCCGTCCACCCGTAGGGACATTCAGCCTTAAAGGGTCCCAGGCGGGTGCCATCGGGAAGTACGTAGATCCCGTCACTGCCCTTGGTTGCTCCCAGCTCCTGCTCTAAGATCTCCCTAGCTTTGTCGGGATTGTACTCCCATCCGTATTTCTCGACGTCCTCTTCGCTATAATACTTGGATTCGGGAACGCCTTCGGGAATGATGATACTGGACTTTGCCGGCGTCGAGTAACGGGAGACCGCGGTCTCCGCGATGCGGGCATAGTCAATGGAGTAGGCCAGGGCCCGACGTACCTCGGGAAGACTTAAGGGGTACTTGTTCACATTGATCCACAGGGTTGGAATCGAACCCGGCAGATGGTATGGTTCCTCGTCAAACCAAGTCCCGATGGGAAGCTTCTTGTCTTCCCACATCTTCCAAACCTCTGGGATGAAGTTTTGCGACCAGTCTACCTCGCCTCGCTCCAGGGCCAGGTTTCCGGCGTCGTTACTCTTGAAGACAGGGTGGACGACGTACTTGGGAGCCGGCTTTCCGTAGATGGGAATGCCCCAGTAATCATCGTCCCGTACCATCACAATCTGTTGCTGTGAGTAGGAGGAGAGTTTGTAGGGTCCGGAACCAACGGGTTCGGTGTTAGCGAACCGGACAATTCCGCCTTCCTTTTCCTCAACCTCTGTCCAGATGTGCTTTGGAACGATCCGAATGGTGCCCATATACTCCTCCAGCATTGCCTTGTGGGGATTGTCGGGATTGAGGGTCAGCTCGATGGTCCGATCGTCCACCACTTTGGCTTCAGTCATGTAGTTCCAAACAGGACTGAAGGTGACGGAGTACTTCTTGCCAAGTTCGAAGGTGTAGACCACGTCCTCGGCCGTCAAGGGCTTGCCGTCTTGCCATTTGGTGTTTGGTTGGAGGGTAACGGTCAATGTTGAATCATCGGTCCATTCCATGCTCTTGCCGAGAATGGGCTCCATCTTACCGGAAACCAAGTTGTAGCCAAAGAGGGTCTCATAGAGGATTTCCTCATTTCCCGTTGGCCAAGCAGCGGCGGTACTAAAAGGGTTAAAGCTCGTAGGCGGTCCCCATTGATGACCGGCCTTGTACAGAGTTTCTTCTCGAACTAGACGTCCTGTACCGCGATCACGGCCCTGATCACGGGTCTCGTGGGTACCATCGGGAGTGACATCGGGCTCTTCCCGGCCACCGAACATTCCGGTGAAGTAGGCCAGTCCCAAAGCCACGATGAGCACAGCGATGAGAATTAACCAAGAGCGTTTCATGCAAAATGCCTCCTCGCAACAAATAGTGAGTAGCTGGTACCACTATCTTTTGCGGGTTCGGTGTTTTGCATGCTGACTTTGAATCTGTTACCATTAAGAAAGAAAGAATTCCGATAGTTCCGCTCACTTCAGAATCAACCAACAACTAATCTAGATCTAAGTGTAATGGGATTGTAACAAGGCTTCCATAGCAGTTTTTAGACAACGCTGGGAAAAAGTGTCGGCAGGATGGCCAAGGAGATGTCAAAGGCGGGAAAGGAAAAAGGACCATTCCCCAGGGTTAGAGGGGAACGGTCCTATTCACTATTTTGAGACTGCAGCATTAGAAGTATCCAATCATGCGCTCCGCAATGGAGTCCTTGACCCGTTCGACTCTTTGTTCGATGGAATCGTCTTTGTTAGGCCGCCGAATATTCTTCGAATACAGGTCAGTGGTCGCGTGTCGATTCAAAATAGTCCATACACCCAATTTATATACCTCCTAGTTTTACCAGGGAATTAGCTTTTATCAACTGGCTACATTGATTTTATTCCCCCTTGCCCGGAAAGGAAACGGGTTTCTAGAAGGTTTAACCAAGGATTTACGGGGTTTTCACAACATAGCAACAGAAGGGGTGTTTGCTAGGAAAGCTGCTCTAGACCAGCGGCCATGGGCCTGGGGATTTCTCCCAAATTTCCCGATATCCGTCAATAGATCAAATACTTCCGTCGCAGCTCCAGCCAGGGGGTCAGCTCCTCCTGCCACTGTTCCCAGATCTCGTCGGGGTGTCGTTCCCGATCGATGTCACGGCGCAACGTGTCGGTTCCCGCTAAGAGATCGATGAAGGGGCGGTCAGTGCCGGAGGTGGGCTCAAGCCATGCAAATTGTCCCTTACTCCTTTCCTTTATTGCCGCTAAGATATGCAATCCCGTCCGAACCGGTTGAAACTCTTCCCGATGGATAACATGAACCTGAATCCCGTGACATAGTTGGTTGCTGTGTTTGCTGTAGGTGGGGATAAAGGAAGCCGGTCGGAATCTCACCCCCGGCAGTTCCTGTGTATTTAGGTGTTGGGCCAGCTGCCAACCATCGAGCCAGGGTGCTCCCACCAACTCAAAGGGTTGGGTCGTTCCTCGCCCCTCGGACAGGTTGGTGCCTTCGATGAGGCAGGTTCCAGGGTAGACCAGTGGGGTGGTGAGGCTGGGCATATTGGGAGAGGGAGCCACCCAGGAAAGTCCCGTTTCATCGTACCACAGGGTTCGCTGCCAGTTGTCCATGGTAATCACCGTGAGATCGGCCTTCAAGTCATAGACCTCGTTGAACAGCCGGGCCATTTCACCGATGGTCATACCAAAACGAATGGGTATTTGGGCAATACCCACGAAGGAGGTAAATTCCTTTTCCAGGATATTCCCGGCAACGTGGCTGCCGGTGATGGGATTGGGTCGATCCAGAACGATGCTGGGGATTTGATGGCGCCCAGCGGCCCGCAGGGCGTAAAACAGTGTGGACAAATAGGTCCAATACCGGCAGCCAATGTCCGGCAGGTCGATGATGAGCACTTCGACCTTCTGCAGCATCGCGGCCGTTGGTTCTCTGTTTTCGCCGTAAAGACTATACACCGGTAGTATAGTCTGGGGGTCCACCTCATCGGCAACTTCTGCGCCCGCGGGCAGTACCCCCCGAACTCCATGCTCCGGGGCGAAAAGGGTGGTCATTTGGGTCCCGATGGCATTATACAGGATATCCACGGTACTGATCAGTTTAGCGTTAACTGCAGCCTGGTTAGTAATCAGTCCCACCCGGCGGTTTTCCAATATGCTGGCATAGTCAGCCGCCAGTTTATCGATCCCAATTACAACGGGAATTGCCACTTCAATTCACACCCTTTCAGGTAGTGGATCAGCTTTTCTGGACCAAGGGGGTGATTCCTGGTTTTAGGGTGGTGGCAAATGGCAAAGTATGGGACAAACAAGAGGATTTCCCTGGAGAATCGGGGAAACTAATCTACGCCTAGGCCTCTGGTAGCCAGTGGAACCGAACTGAAGTCCCAGGATGTCTCGGCAATGCTGTCGTGGAAGGTGGATTCTAGTAAATGACAAGTCCTAGTTCCGACTCCAAGGTAGTCGATCCGATTCTGCATGTAGTAATGGTCAATCCTGAAATTCCCCCTAACACCGGAAATGTGGCACGTCTCTGCGCCTTGACCGGTTGCAGCTTACATCTAGTTAGGCCTTTAGGTTTTTTCCTCGATGACAAACGGATGAAACGGGCTGGGCTAGATTACTGGCACCTGCTGGATCTGAGGATCCATGACAGTATAGAGGAAGTGCGGCAGCAGCTGGTGGGACACAATTTCTACTATGCCACCACCAAGGGCAAGAGGGCTCATTCGGAAGTTAAGTACCGCCATGGCGATGTGGTGGTTTTTGGTCCAGAAACCCGGGGCCTTTCCGAAGAGGTCCTTGAGGGCAATTGGGAGAGTACTATCCGCATTCCCATGCGGGACCTTCCCGAAGCTCGTTCCTTGAACCTGAGTAATTCCGTTTCCATCGTTGTCTATGAGGCCCTGCGCCAATTGGAATATCCCGGTTTGACTTAACCCGAACTCTTGGGTTTGTTGCTGGTAGAACAATGATAGGTGGAAAGGAGTGGCCAGTGTGGAAATTACCTTTTGGGGTCATGCTTGTGTACAGATTGAAGCTGCAGGGTATTCGGTGATTTGTGATCCTTATATCACCGACAATGCCCTGTGCCCGGTGAAGGATTTATCACAGTTCAAAGTGGACGGTATTTTGGTATCCCATGGACATCATGATCATCTCGGTGATGCGGTGGCTTTAGCTAAGGCCAACGATGCTCTAGTGGTGGGTGTGGCAGAGATGGCGGGATACATTGCTCGGCAAGACGCCAAGACTCACGCAATGCACATCGGGGGAGCCCATCAATTTGACTTTGGGTGGGTGAAGGTGACTCCCGCTTGGCATGGATCTTCGGTAACCCTTGATGGTCAAGGGATTTACACGGGAAACCCTTGCGGATTCCTCTACAGGGCCGAGGGTAAGACGGTCTACTTTGCCGGCGACACCGGATTGTTTGGGGACATGGAATTGATCGGAAAACTCAATCCCATCGATGTTGCCTTCCTACCCATTGGCGATAACTACGTGATGGGAATCGATGACGCGGTCTACGCGGCGAAGCTGTTGCAGGCCAAGTTGACGGTGCCGATGCATTACAACACCTTCCCCTTAATTACCCAGGATCCCCAGGAATTCAAGGACAAGCTGGCGGCAGAGAATTTGGCCTGTCAAATTCTGGCCCCAGGAGAAAAGCTGACTTTGTAATGACATATTGAGCAGTAAAGGTAATACCAGGAGGTGCAGACAATGGCGGAGTTAGCAATTATCGGTGGTACCGGTGTTTACGATCCCAACCTGTTGACGGATCTAAAGGATCAGGTAGTGGACACCAAGTACGGTTCTACAGCGGTTATTTCGGGACAGTACTTGGGACGGCCTGTGGTCTTTATGCAGCGCCACGGCCAGGGACACACTGTACCTCCCCATAGGATTAACTATCGGGCCAATATCATGGCTTTGAAAAATCTCGGCGTTGAGTACGTGTTGGCGACGGCAGCGGTGGGCTCCCTTAACAAGGCGATGCATCCGGGAGATCTGGTGGTGATCGATCAGTTCATTGACTTTACTAGACAGCGCCCCCTCACCTTTTTTGACGGCGAGGATGGAGAGGTTGTGCACACCGATTTCACTGAGCCCTATTCCCCCAAATTGCGGGAAGTATTGTTGGAGACCGCCAAGGACAAGGGGATTCGGGTTCATCCCACGGGCACCTATGTCTGTACCGAGGGACCCCGGTTTGAAACCCCCGCGGAGGTGCGGGCCTATGGGATGCTCGGCGGAGACGTGGTGGGCATGACCAACGTCCCTGAGGTTGTCCTAGCCCGGGAGGCTGGTCTAAATTACGCGTTGGTGGCCATTGTAACTAACTACGGAGCGGGAATCGGTAGGGGCACCTTGGATCACCACGAGGTGCTGGATGTGATGGCCGCCAGCAGTGAGAAGCTCAAGACGCTGCTCATGGGGGCTATGGACCGCCTGCTGGGGGGTGAAAAGTAATGGGAGACCCAGCTAATCGGGTGAGACCGATTACTTGGACGGGAGAACGTCTCAGGCTCCTAGATCAGACTAAGCTGCCCACAGAGATTCTGGAACATGAGTATCGGGACTATCAGTCGGTGGCTGAGGCCATTCGGACGATGATCGTCAGGGGAGCGCCGGCCATCGGAGCCAGTGCTGCCTATGGTATGGTCCTGGGAGCCTTTGAATTTAGGGATCGACCCAGGGACGAGTTTGTTACCGGGATGAAGCAGGTAGCCGATACCCTGGCGGAAACCAGGCCCACTGCTGTGAATCTCTTTTGGGCCCTGAGGCGAATGCTGCAGGTGATTGACTCCCACCCCGAAGCCGAGGTGGAAGAGCTGGTCCAAAGGCTGACGGCAGAAGCCGATGCCATCGCCCGGGAGGATGAAGAGACCTGCCGGCGGATTGGCGATAACGGCGCCAGCCTGATCAAGGACGGCGATGGAGTGTTGACTCACTGTAACGCTGGTGCCCTGGCCACAGTGGATTACGGTACTGCCCTGGGAGTGATCCGTAGTGCCCATCGGCAGGGTAAGAAGATCCATGTCTATGTCGATGAAACTCGGCCCTATCTTCAGGGGGCAAGGTTGACGGCCTGGGAGATGGTACAGGAACAGATTCCTGCCACTTTGATTACCGACAGCATGGCAGGCTGGATGATGCAGCAGGGCCGGATTCAGGCAGCGGTGGTGGGGGCCGACCGGATTGCGGCCAACGGTGATACCGCCAACAAGATTGGGACCTATACCGTAGCGGTGCTGTGTAAGGAACACGGAATTCCCTTTTACGTCGCGGCGCCGCTGTCCACCATTGATCTGGATATTGACTCTGGACAGGAGATTCCCATCGAGGAGAGGGACCCCCGGGAGATTACCCATTTTTACGATCGGCGGATCGCCCCCGAGGGGATCCAGGTAGCCAACCCTGCCTTTGATGTGACTCCCGCGGAGTATATCACCGGGATCATTACCGAGCTTGGGGTAGTCAAAGCTCCCTATCGTGAATCCATTGCCGCACTGTTTGCCAAAGCGAAGGAGAAAGCTAATGAGTAATTCCATCCTGATTAAAGATGTGAGGCTGTTGGGAGCCGCCGCTGACTCCCACGTCGATATTCTTGTCGAAGGGGGAGTGATCACCGGCATTACCGCGACCGGCGAAGATCCTACTGGCCAGGAACCGACGGTGGAAACCGTGATCGCCGGCAATGGTCGGTTGGCCCTTCCTGGGTTGGTCAATGCCCACAACCACATCGGAATGACTATTTTGCGCAGCTACAGCGATGATCTGCCCCTGTGGCAGTGGCTGCGGGAAAAGATGTGGCCGGTGGAAGACAGACTCACCGAGGAAGACGTGTACATAGCATCGCTAGTGGCCATCGCTGAAATGCTGCGGGGCGGAACCACCACCTTCGCCGACATGTACTTTCACATGCAGGGGGTGGCCAAGGCCGTCGAAGAATCGGGAATTCGCGCGGTGTTAAGCCGGGGCCTGCAGGGTTTATCGGGAACGGGGACGGCCGGGCTGCGGGAGGCCGAGGCCCTGGTCACGGAGTATGGTGGTCACGACAGAATCACCGTAATGCTGGGACCCCATTCACCGGTGACATGTCCGCCGGAGTTTCTCCGGGAAGTGGTCAAGTTAAGTGAGCGCCTGGAAGTTCCCATCCAAACCCATCTCGCGGAAACCCAAACAGAGGTGGAGGAAATCGCCAGAGATTACCAGCTCACTCCCCTGGAGTATCTGGACAAGTGGGGAGTGCTGGATCGTGGCTTGATGGCAATTCACAGTGTCCACCTGTCACCGTCGGATATAGCTTTGATGCAGGAATATGAGGTTACGGTGGTGCATTGCCCCACCAGCAACCTGAAACTTGGCAGTGGTATCGCCCCGGTGCCGCAACTTCAGGCCGCGGGAATCACCGTCGGGCTCGGTACCGATGGCCCAGCCAGTAACAACGACCTGGATATGTGGGAGGAAATGCGCCTGGCGGCTCTCATTCACAAGGGAGTAAATCTTGATCCACTGCTGGTGCCCGCGGAAACCGCTTGGCAAATGGCTACCGTAGACTCGGCAAGGGCCCTGGGCCTGACTGATATCGGTGAACTGAAGGTTGGCTGCAAGGCCGACGTTATTCTGGTGGATATCCAACAGCCCCATTGGACTCCCCAATTGGACTTAACGGGGAATTTGGTCTACTCCGGTAAGGCCGCGGATGTCTCTTTGGTGATGGTGAACGGCCAGGTGGTCCTGGAGGACGGAGAGGTGCTTCTCTTTGACGAAACAGAGGCCATGTCTCGGCTGCAAAGGCGGGCGGAAGAGCTAGGACTCACCAAGGGGTGAGGCCGAGGTGAACAGCCCAGAGATTAAGGTGTCTCAAGCCTTGGCGCGAAAGGCCCAGTCCCTGGGAGCAGAGGGACTGGAGTGGTTAGCCAAGCTGCCGCAATTGGTGACGGAGCTGGCCAGGGATTGGCAGTTGGTGGTAGGGGACCCTTTCACCGGTGGCTCCGAAGGTTACGTGACCGAGGCCAAGACCCTGGATGGAATGGATGTGGTCCTGAAGGTGGCGATGCCGCCCATGGAGGGAAATGCTGTCATCGCCGAGGAGATCTGGGCCCTGAAAATCGCCAATGGACAAGGGTACGCCAGGTTGTACAGATATGATTTATCCCGTCGGGCGCTGCTTTTGGAGCGGTTGGGCCCTACCCTAGAGTCCCTGGAGTACTCTCCTTACGAGCAGATGGAGATTATCTGCCAGGTCCTTCGTCGCTCGTGGGTTACCGTGCCCCCAAGGGCACTCCTGAAGACCGGAGCCGATCTTGCCCGGGAATTGGCGGAGTTTATCCGGGGGCTGTGGCGAGAGCTTAATCAACCCTGTTCGAAGCTAGTCTTGGATCGCGCCCTGGCCTATGCTCGGGAGCGGGAAGAGGAGTTTGCCCTTTCAGCATCGGTCTTGGTTCATGGTGATGCCCACAATCAAAATACGCTGCAGGTCCTGGGCACCGAACCGCCAGAATTCAAGCTAATTGACCCCGATGGGATTGCGGCAGAACGGGCCTATGACCTTGGGGTGTTGATGCGGGAGTGGATTGCCGAGCTGCTTGCCGATCCCCTATCTTCAGGAAAGGCACGATGCCATTACCTGGCTCAGTTGACTGGCGTAGATCCCGGCGGAATTTGGCAATGGGGTTTCATTCAGTCGGTATCGACGGGTTTGTTTCTCCTGCATTTGGGAGCAGGGCAGCAGGGGCGGCAGATGCTGCAAGTGGCAGAGGAATGGGCCAGGGAACAACAGGTTGGGTTCTAGGGAGAGACCGTTGGAGGCAATGCGATGGAAAAAAGTGGATTGATGGGCAAGGGCAGGACCGCGGAGGTCTATGAGTGGGGCAAAGATCAGGTACTGAAGCTCTTTTATGAAGACACCCCAAAGGCTGTGGTGGACTATGAGGCCGGGGTGGGAAGGTTGGTATCCGAGGCCTTGCCGGTGGCACCGGCTGTACATGGAACTGTGCAGATGGATCATCGGTACGGTATCCTTTACGATAGGGTTAAGGGAAAATCCCTATCCTACCACTTGGTAACCAACCCCGAGCAAGGCGAAAATTACGCCAAGAAAATGGCTGAGCTGCATTGGCGGATTCACCAAGCAACCTGCACTGAGCTGCCCCAAGAGTTGGAACGGTTTTCCCGAGGGATTGCAGCTGCCGCCGACTGGCTGGGAGATAAGGTGGCAAGGATCTTAGATTACGCGAGGGAACTTTCGCAACCCGTCGCAATCTGTCATGGTGATTTTCATCCCGATAATCTGTTGGTGGCAGAAGAGTTAGTCCCCATCGACTGGATGAATGCCTACTTCGGATCGCCCTGTGGGGATGTGGCCCGCACCTGTCTCATTCTGCAATCTCCCCACCTGCTGGGGCTGGTGCCTCAGGAGATACAGGCGGCGGTTAGTCAGCAAATTAGGCTGATCCACGACAGTTACCTGACGGAGTATCTGAGACTCTCGGGAGCTAGCCAGGCAGAGATCGAGGCCTGGTTCCTGCCGGTGATGGCCGCCAGGCTCCGGGAAAGGGTGCCTGGGGAGGAGCAGTGGTTGCTTACGGAGATTAACCAAAGATTGGCGACCCTTTAGCACAAACAGACACAAGCAAAGTGGGCGGTCTCAGTGACCGCCCACTTTGTTTTCCATGGAAAGGGGTTATTCAGCCTCTTGGGCTAGCTCCTGGGCCATCTTCAGCCCATCTTTAATTCGCCGCAGGCTGGTTTCCTTACCCAACAGCTCCAGTACTTCGTACATCCCAGGACTGACGGTGCCGCCGGTGGTAGCTACCCGCAGTGGTTGCAGGATGTTTCCTAGCTTCTCGTCGAGCTTCCTTTGAATCTCTTTGAAGACCTCTTCCAGGCTGTTTTCCGTCCAATCCTCCAGGGGCTCCAAGGTCTCAACCAGCAGGTTGAAGAGTCTAACGGCATAGGGCCGCCCCAAGAACTTGCGCACTGCCTTTTCGTCGTAGGTAATTTCCGACTGGAAGAAGTAACGACTGGAATCCACCACGTCAACCAAGGATTTGAGCCGGGTCTGCAGCGAAGCGACAACGGCTTCGATGTGATCCCGTTGGTCCTTGGCCTGCTCTTGGGTAATTAGTCCTGCCTCGATTAACAGGGGAATGGCCCGGTCTGTTAACTCTGCCGCGGTGAGTTGTCGCAGGTAGACCCCGTTCATCCATTCCAGTTTTTTCATATCAAAGACCGCGGGATTCTTGGAGCATTTCTCCAGCGAGAACTTCTCGATGAGCTCCTCCCGGGAAAAGATCGTTTGGGAATCATCATAGGCCCAGCCCAGCAGTGCCAGGTAATTGACCATGGCTTCAGGCAGGAAGCCATCGTCTCGGTACTGGGTCACAGAGGTGGCGCCGTGGCGCTTACTGAGACGGGTCTTGTCCGGCCCTAAAATCATTGGAATATGGGCAAAATGGGGCACAGGAACACCCAAGGCCTCATAGACCTGGACTTGGCGCGGTGTATTGGAAATGTGATCGTCGCCTCGAATCACATGGGTGATCTTCATGGTGGCATCGTCGATGACCACTGCGAAGTTATAGGTCGCCATGCCATCGGACTTGCGGATCACAAAGTCATCGAACAGTTTGTTGTCAAAGCGCAGTACCCCGTGGATTAGGTCGTTCACCACCGTCTGACCATCATCTTTGGAGCGAAAGCGTACTACGGGAGTTCGTCCTTCGGCTTCCAGGGCTGCTCTTTCACTTTCCGTCAGATGCGCGCACTTCCGGTTGTACTTGGGATCTTCCCCACGGGCCATTTGTTCCTTACGCATGGCATCCAATTCTTCTGGGGTGCAGTAGCAATAGTAGGCCTTGTCCTCTGCCAACAATTGGTCGATGTACTGTTCGTACAAGTTGACCCGTTGTGTGCAATAGTAGGGCCCATATTCCTGATTGGCCGTCTCTGGCCCTTCATCCCAGTCCAGCCCCAGCCAGCGCATGGCTTCAAGAATTTCTTCCACGGATTCTTCCGTCGAACGAGCCAGATCCGTGTCTTCGATCCGGAGAATAAACTTACCGCCGGTGTTGCGAGCGTACAACCAGTTGAATAGAGCGGTTCGTGCCCCGCCAACGTGAAGAAATCCCGTGGGGCTGGGCGCAAATCGCACGCGAACCTCTGACATTACAACTCTCTCCCTTGTTCTTTGGATAGTATCAGACAAACTGCTATTCTTGATGCTATGTTGTCCTCAATTTTTGTTCTAGATGTCACAGGTTTTTCCTGCTGGTTTCTGGGCAAATACCCTTGACGGCGTCGGGCTAGCATGGTATACTCGCACTTGTGGTTGTTAATTGGCAAAGATAGGCCCCCATCGTCTAGTGGCCTAGGACATCGCCCTCTCACGGCGAAGACAGGGGTTCAAATCCCCTTGGGGGTACCAATCAGGAAATGGATCGCTTTGGCGGTCCATTTTTCCTTTTCCAAGCGGCACTTGTCTCCAGCATAAGGTGACGGGACTCAACGGAGAATAAGGTTGTGACCAATCACATTATGCTAGGAGGGAGCTGCATGAGGGTCACCTGGGAAGCTTTGCGTCGCACCCTCGGGTTAGCGGAACCGGAAACCGAGGCGCTGACCAGAGACCGAGTTAGCCGTAATCGGACGGACACAGAGTTAGCGGCGGAGTTTGGTCCCTATACCGGGATGACGGATCTTCCCTTTGCAGAAGGGGACTACCAGCATGGTCCCGACAGTGGGATTAGGGTGTCCCCGGTACCTGTGACCAAGGGTGAAGAGCTGGAGATCAAGTACAATGGTTTGCTGGCTCAATCCGGCGCCGACGCGGTCTTTCTCCACTACGGATTTGGACCGGGAAACTGGCGTGGTGTGCGGGAAGTGCCGATGCGCAAGACCGACGACGGTCAGTGGACGGCTCGAGTCTATGCTGACGGTTCCGGTAGGTTTAGCTTCTGCTTCCGAGACTCTCTTTACAACTGGGACAACAACTCTGGAAAGAACTGGAGCTATCTGATTCATGGCTCCGATGAACGACAGCACTAATTGCTTCTTGTAAATTACTTCAGGTCCGGGAACAAAGTGGTTTCCCGGACCTTGCCTGTTCTTGAGGGAAGTTGCCCAATCTGGAAATTTCTGGTGAGGTTTTTCAATCCCCAGATCCGGCAGGAAAGTTGCCCACAACACCAGAAACTATGAAGGTCTGAAAGAGTAGATCTGGAATAGATTGCAGATTCTATGACTGAATGTCGGTCTTGGAGATGAGTGCTTGATTTAGGGGATGAAACCTATGCCTAACAATAATGGACAAGAGACTCGAATGTTCCCTGTGGCCGGGGAGCATTTGGACAAGGTCAAAGATGTTAAGGACATCATGAAAATTGTCTTTCAAGCCCTAGAGGAAAAGGGATATCGGCCCGTTGATCAAATTGTGGGATACTTGGTTTCCGGTGATCCTGCCTATATCACCAGTCACAGGGACGCCAGACTCCTACTGCGTCACGTTGAACGCGATGAATTGCTCGAGGAAATTGTCCGCTATTACTTGGAAGGTTTGCAGTAGGAGGTCAGGCATATGGAAAAACTGGTGATTAATGGCGGACGTCCCTTGTACGGTGAGGTTAGGATCAGTGGCGCCAAGAACAGTGCGCTGCCGATTTTAGTCGCGGCAGCCCTGGCAGAAGGCGAAAGTGTGTTAGAAAACGTCCCCAAGGATCTGGATGTAATTACCATCAGCATGATCCTGCGAGAATTAGGGGTTAAAGTGTGGTCCGACACTTCTGGTCGGGTGCACGTTGATGGTTCTGGGTTGAACACCTACCAGGCTCCCTACGATCTCGTGAGGAGGATGCGAGGGTCCTTTTATGTGGCCGGCTTACTCCTAGCCAGGGTCAGGAAGGCAGAAGTGCCTCTGCCTGGCGGCTGTGCCATTGGGTCTCGCCCAGTGGACTTTCACCTGAAGGGTTTTCAGCAGCTTGGGGCCGAGATCAGCATTGAACATGGATATATGAAGGCTGAGGCGACAAAGCTTCAGGGCAGTAAGCTGTATATCAACCGCTCCAGTGTCGGTACCACCATCAACCTGATGATCGCTGCTAGCTTGGCAGAGGGAACCACCATCTTGGAAAACGCTGCCAAGGAGCCGGAAGTGGTAGATGTAGCTATCTTCATCAACTCCATGGGTGGTCGGATCCGGGGTGCTGGTACCGACGTGATCAAGATCGATGGCGTAGAAAAGCTTCATGGTACAGAATATTCCATTATTGCCGACCGCATCGAAGCAGGAACCTATATGATGGCTGCGGCCATGGCCGGTGGCGATATTACCCTGAAAAACGTGGTGCCGGAACACCTGCGCTCTCCCATCATCAAGTTGGAGGAGGCCGGTCTCTTGGTGGGTGAAGGGATCAATGAGATCAGGGTGGTCGCCAAAGAACGTCCCCTCGCTGTGGACGTCGAAACCTCTCCCTATCCTGGCTTTCCAACGGACTTGCAGCAACCCTTTGTTTCGGTGATGTCCATCGCCTCGGGAACCAGCGTGGTGAGGGAAACGATCTTCGATCGGTTCCGCTATGTCGATGAGCTGCGCCGTATGGGCGCGGACATCAAAGTGGAGCGAGATACGGCAATTATCCGAGGTGTCGAGAAACTCAGTGGAGCCCCCGTGGAGGCGACGGATCTGCGGGCTGGGGCTGCGCTGATCTTGGCGGCCTTGGCGGCGGAGGGAACCACCGAGATCTATGGAATGGAGCATGTTTACCGCGGGTACGAGCAAATTGACAAGAAGTTGCGCAATCTCGGGGCAGATGTGATTTCCCATGATGGTGGCAGCCTAACCGCGGAGGAACAGTTCGACGCTTTGATGCTCAAAAGTAGTGCCACGAGGTAATTCGAGGAAACTGCGGGGGGCCGTCGGTGGCAACTGACGGCTTCGTCGCGTTGACCAGGAAAGCCAGCGCGACAGTCCCCGGTCCAAAGGTGTTGCCTTGGAGGAAAGTCTTGCCTTAGAAAAGAAGATCTATAGACCAGGTTAACCGGCACCTGCCGGCGGCCGGGAGAGAGGAAAATTATGGCTGGTGCGAAGGTCACAGTCTCCGGGGATTTGGAAAGTAACCACCGTGGTAGTCAAGGCTCGGTAGGAGACAATAATTAGTGGCATCCTTAGCACCAAGTCTCTTGAGTCGATAAAGGAGGAACCTCCATTGAGCGACTTAAAACGAACCTTCGAAAGCCAATATGTTGTGGTCAAAGCCCTGGCTGACGGGGTGACCATCATTGGATTGACCCGGGGAGAGGACACCAAGTTTCATCATACCGAGAAACTCGATCGGGGAGAAGTAATGATTGCTCAGTTTACCGAACATACATCGGCCATCAAAATCAGGGGCAAGGCTGAGATCCTGACGGAACATGGACCGATTGTGTCAGGAACCGATACCAAATAGAGACTTTGGTGCCATTAGTGATGCTAATTTGCCGGTTTCCAACGGGAAAGGAAATCACTGGAGGCGAAGTCATTGATGACCGTTGTTTATGTGGCACCAACTAAGTCCATTGCCGAGTCGATTCGCAGGGCCTTTGAGGCCGAGGGGATCATGACTGTGTTGAAGGAGTCCAAGCGAAAGTCCGCCCGGACTAACATAGAAATCCTGGTTTTGGAGTCGGAACTCGAGGAGGCGCAAGCTATTCTCTTCCATGCCCTGCAGCGGTAGATTCGGATACAACTGAGGTGTATTACATGCTGAAGGATTTGTTTCGGTCAAAACCGAAATATGTCACGGTGCGGCCCACTCGCCTTCCAACCCAACAGCCCAAGCGGGAGATTCCCGATGGCTTATGGACCAAGTGCGAAGGCTGCTCCGCGATGCTATATAATAAAGAGCTGGAAAAAAATCTCTTTGTCTGTGATAAATGCGGTCACCACTTTCGCATTTCTGCGTCGGATCGGCTGAAGCTGATTGTGGACCCAGAGACCTTTACCGAGGTCAATGATGAACTAGAGTCCGTCGATCCCCTGAGGTTCCCTCATTACAAGGACAAGCTGCACCAGGCTCAGGTGAAAACCGGAATGACCGATGCCGTGATGACGGGAATCGGTCGAATTCAGGGCCAGCAGGTAGCGCTGGGATTTGCCGACTTTGGTTTCATTGGGGGAAGCATGGGTTCGGTCGTTGGGGAACGATTGACTCGTTTGTTCGAGTTGGCTATTGAGCAGAGCCTGCCGGTGGTGATTTTTAGCGCTGGTGGTGGTGGGGCTCGGATGCAGGAGGGAATTCACTCTCTGATGCAGATGGCCAAGACAAGCCAAGCGGTGGCCAAGCATGATCAAGCAGGACTGTTGTATATTTCTGTGCTAACGGATCCAACCATGGGTGGAGTCTATGCTAGTTTTGCGACTCTGGCTGATATCTTGCTCAGTGAACCGGGAGCTCTCATCGGCTTTGCCGGGCCCAGAATCGTAGAAGAGACGATTCGGCAAAAACTGCCCCAGGGATTTCAAAGCTCAGAGTTTGCATTGGAGCATGGGATGCTCGATGGAATTGTTGCACGTAAGGAGCTCAGACCAACCATTGCCAAGCTCCTGCGGATGCATGGTTAATGGGGTGGTTTCTTGCGACAGAAGGATTACTTTGACTGGGAAAAGCCATTGTCCGAATTAGAAGCTCGCATCGAGGAATTGCAGCAGTTTACCAGAGAAAAGAACATCGATCTGTCCGAGGAGATTTCAGTATTGGAGAAAAAAGCTGAACGGTTGCGTGAGGAGATTTATAGTAATTTGACCACCTGGCAGCGGGTGAGAATAGCCCGTCATCCCAAGCGACCGACGACCCTGGACTATATCGGGCGGATTTTCGATGATTTTGTTGAGTTACATGGTGATCGGGTTTTTCGCGATGACCCGGCCATGGTCGGAGGACTGGCGCTACTCGATGGTCAACCGGTGACGGTGATAGGGCCGCAAAAGGGACGGGATACTAAGGAAAACATCCGTCGTAACTTTGGCCTACCCCATCCCGAGGGATATCGGAAGGCCCTGCGGTTGATGCGACAGGCGGAGAAGTTCCAGCGCCCGATTATCACTTTAATTGATGTAGTGGGAGCCTATCCTGGCATTGAAGCTGAAGAGCGGGGCCAGGGGTTGGTAATTGCCGAGTGTATTCGGGACATGTCCCAACTGAGGACGCCAATTGTATCGGTGATTACCGGAGAAGGCGGTAGCGGTGGGGCGTTGGCCATTGGAGTGGGCAACCGCATCCTGATCATGGAGCACGCCTGGTATTCTGTGATTTCTCCGGAGATGTGTGCCAACATTCTCTGGAAAGATTCATCGAGAGCTGCCGACGCCGCCGAATTGCTCAAGATTACGCCGGAGGATCTACTTGATTTCGGCGTCGTTGATGGTATAGTTAAAGAGCCTTTAGGCGGGGCCCATCGGGATCACGATGAAGCAGCAAGATTGCTGAAGACTGCAATCAAGTCAGCTTTGCTGGAGCTGCAGGGCCTGTCGCCGGAGGAGTTGGTAGCCCAGCGGCTGGAGAAGTTCCGCCAAATGGGCCGTTTTGCTGATCCCTTTGCAAAAGAGTAGTAGAGGTTGGGCAGGGATCTAGATTCGGAGTAGAGGATGTGGAAATATGATACGGAGAATTGGAGTGGTAACCAGCGGCGGTGATGCGCCGGGGATGAACGCCGCCGTTCGGGCGGTGATCAGGACCGCTGAAAACTACGGTATCAGTGTGATGGGGATTATGCGGGGCTACCACGGATTGATCCGTAACGAGATCTTCGAGCTGACGCCGAGATCCGTTGCTGACGTGATTCACCGTGGTGGAACGATCCTAAAAAGTGCTCGGTCAAAGCAGTTTACCACCGAGGCTGGGCAGGAAAAGGCCGTCAAGAACTTACAGGAAGCCGGCATTGAAGGCTTGGTAGTCATCGGCGGTGACGGTTCCTTCCAGGGCGGCTTGGCCCTGCAGAGCAAGGGAATCAAGATCGTGGGCATTCCTGCCACTATTGACAACGATATACCTTGCACCGATTTTACCATCGGATTTGATACCGCTCTCAATACAGTGGTGGAAGCTATCAACAAGATTCGAGATACCGCAACCTCCCACGAGCGGGTGTATGTGGTTGAAGTGATGGGACGGAATTCCGGGTACATTGCCCTCTATGCGGGGTTGGCCGGTGGAGCAGAGTCAATCCTGATTCCCGAAGTGCCCATGGATCTCGATGATGTTGTGGCGCGTATCGAGCGCAGCTATGAACTAGGTAAGGCTCACAGCATAATTGTCGTCGCCGAGGGATTCAACGGTGACTTGGGACCGGAAGTTCAGTCAGAGCAGAGCCCGGCCTTTCGGGTTGGTAGCTATGTAAAAGAAAGGACAGGTTTTGAAACTCGGGTCACAATCCTGGGTCATATCCAAAGGGGAGGCAGTCCCTCGGTATTTGATCAAATTCTTGCTAGCCGCATGGGTGAAAAGGCAGTGCGGCTGTTAATGCAAGACAAAAGTGGGTATATGGTTGGTATCACCAACAATGAGATCAATGCTGTGGGTCTTGAGTATGCTTTGGCGCAGGAAAAGCAGATTGATCTTAGCTTCTATGAATTGGCCCATATGCTGTCATCATCATAACAAAGATTAGAGGAGAAAATGCCGAAGGGAGCCGCCGGACATGCGCAAGACAAAGATAGTGTGTACCATTGGGCCTGTTTCTGATTCCAAAGAGGTCCTCGCCGAACTGATGGATGCTGGAATGAATGTCGCTAGGCTTAATTTCTCTCACGGCACCCATGAAGAGCACGCCCGACGCATTCAGAGAATCCGTCAGGTAGCTGAGGAGAAGGGCAAAGTTGTTGGAATCCTGCAGGACATTCAAGGGCCCAAAATTCGGATTGGAATATTTCAGAATGAGAAGATTCTACTGAAACAAGGGGATAGGTTTACTCTCACCACCGAAAACATCGATCCCCGAGGAACACAAGAAAGAGTCTTTGTGAACTATCCCAAGTTGCCTCGGGATGTCAAGCCGGGCAATGTTATCTATCTCGATGATGGGATTTTGGAACTGCAGGTCGTAGAAGTCAAAGGCAATGATGTAGTCTGTGAAGTTATCGTTGGCGGCGAGCTTAGTTCCCGCAAGGGAGTAAGTTTGCCCGGGGTTGATGTGGATCTGCCCCCACTGACTGACGCCGATATGGAGGACATCAAGTTTGGCGTGGAGCAAGGGGTGGATGCCATCGCAGCCTCCTTTGTCCGGAGAGGAGAGCACATCGAGGCGGTCAAGAAGGTGATTGCCGCGGCTGGTGGTAGTCAACCGGTAATCGCTAAGATTGAGAGTCAAGAGGGTGTGCGTAATATCGATGATATTATCGCCTCTGCCGATGGGGTCATGGTGGCCCGGGGAGATATGGGCGTTGAAATGGCTCCAGAAGAAGTGCCCTCCATCCAGAAGATGATTATCCGCAAGTGTAACATGGCCGGGAAGCCGGTGATTACAGCAACACAGATGCTGGATTCGATGATTCGCAATCCCAGACCCACAAGGGCTGAGGTCACTGACGTGGCAAATGCCATCTTAGATGGTACCGATGCTGTGATGCTGTCTGGAGAAACGGCGGTGGGTAAGTATCCCGTCTGTGCGGTGAAGATGATGCATCGCATTGCTGCCAAGACGGAAACTTCCCTGGATTATCCCAATTTGCTGGCAGAAGGCCGGAAAAACTACCGAGGGTCAATTACCGAGGCGATTAGTTATGCCACTTGCATGACAGCAGAGGACATTAAGGCCGCCGCGATAATTTGCTCGACTCAGTCTGGGGTTACCGCCAGAATGGTGTCCAAGTATCGGCCTCGTTCGGCGATCATTGCCGTGACGCCCTATGAGAGAGTGGTTCGTAGGTTGGCCATGGTCTGGGGGGTTTACCCCATCTTGGTTCCCAGGACATCGAATATCGACTCGATGCTGGATGTGGCAGTAAAGGGTGCCCTGGAAAGCGGCTTAGTTCACCCAGAAGACACCTTGGTTATCGCTGCTGGAGTCAGAACGGGAACCCCCGGCGCAACTAATCTCTTACAGGTGATTAGAGTAGAGTAAGTTGATTCGGCATCCTGTGGCAAGGTGAGAAAGAAAAGGGGCGGTATAGTTCATGTTTCGGTGGTTATTACTGGCAATACTGATACTGCCCTTTCTTGAATTACTCCTTTTGATCGAACTGGGGAAGAGCATCGGTACCGGATTGACCATCGGGTTGATCCTGTTCACCGCGGTGGTAGGAACGTACATAACTAGGTGGCAGGGGCTGTCGATCCTATTCCGGATTCAGTCGGAATTAGCCAATGGACGAGTGCCCGGCAACGAGCTGCTGGATGGGTGCTTGATCCTTGTCGGTGCCGTGTTGCTACTTACCCCAGGTTTGATCACGGATACGGTAGGTTTTTGTCTGCTTCTACCTGCCAGTCGAAGACCAGTTAGCCGTTGGATGAAAAAACGATTACAGGTCTATGTGTTGAGTGGTAGATGGAGATAATCGGATCCAAGGTACATAGCAATCCACGCAGTCCGCGTTTGTTTGTGGTGCCATTGCCCTGGGCTAGATGGTGCCATTTTTCTTTTGGAGGGTGAAAGCAGTGCAGGTTGGCAAATTACCTACGGATCAATTGTCCCAGCTTTTGACCGGTAGATTGGGAACCCCTCGCCCCGATGTGTTGCTTGCTCCCGGGATCGGGGAGGATAGTGGAATAGTGGACTTCGGCGATGAGGTATGTGTGGTCTCCACGGACCCAATTACCGGTTCCGTCACCAATGGTGGTTGGTTAGCTGTCCATGTTTCCTGTAATGATGTGGCTGCCAATGGCGGGGAGCCTGTGGGGATTCAGCTGGCTTTGCTGTGGCCCAGTGGTTCCGACTCCTCAGCCTTGCGTAAGGTGATGGACGATGCCCATCGGGCCTGTGATGAGTTGGGGATTGCCATCTTAGGAGGACATACGGAAGTTCTTTCCAGCATCCAGGATCCGATCATTGTCTGTACCGCTCTGGGTCGCTGCCCTAAGGACAAGTATGTTACTTCCACGGGGCAGAGGGTGGGGGATACCGTCCTGCTGGTCAAGGCTGTGGGGCTTGAGGGATCGGCGATTTTAGCACTGGAACATGGGGATCAACTGGGTAACGTGCCCGATGACTTGATAGCCGCCGCCAAGGGATACCTAGGGGAGATCAGTATAGTGAAGGAAGCCCTAGCCGCCCGTGATGCCGGGGTGACGGCGATGCACGATGTTACCGAGGGTGGGTTGTACGGAGCCTGTTTGGAGCTGGTTCAGGCCTCTGGCAAGGGAATTCGGCTTTACCAGGAACAGGTCCCCATCCGTCCTGCCACTCGAGCGATTTGTCGAGAGTTAGGCCTAGATCCCCTGGGATTGATCTCCTCGGGAGCGTTACTGGTTACCACCGCAGATCCCGACAGCGTGGTGGCAGCGGTTCAGGCCTGCGGCAGTGAAGTATCGCCGATAGGAGAAGTGATGGAAACACCCTCCTTACAATTGGTTCAGGCCGATGGAAGCGTCCGTGGGCTTTCGGGATTCTATGAAGATGAACTGTGGAGATGGCTTCGCACCCAAAGGGGTTAGGCAGTAGCCGTCAGCAACGGAAAACAGCAGTCTGGTCACTGGATTTGTGATCAGAACTGCTGTTTTTTGTTTTCCCCTAGGTCTTCGATCCCAAAAATCGCCAATTGAGAGCCGAGTCCTATACAGGCTCGAGATCCCGCCCATACATTAGTCTTAGAACAATAATCCTAACAAAGGAGGATTCCAGATCATGGGCTATCCATACTACCATCGCCGGCGATACTATCCTTCAGATCCCTGGGATGACATCTACGCGGCACAGGCTTGCCCCAGCGGATATACCACCTATACCATCAGGGCTGGTGATACCTTTTATCGCCTAGCCCAAAGATATCAAGTTGGGCTGGAAGAGTTGCTGGCGGCAAACCCTGGTCTCGATCCAGATGATTTGCGCGTGGGGCAGCAGATTTGCGTTCCGGAAAGAGACACCGGTCCAATGCCCCAGTGTCCTGCGGGCTGGACGTTGTACACCATCCGCTCCGGCGACACCTTGTACCGCATTGCTCTGGATCGAGGGACTACCGTGCGGGAGTTACTGGATGCCAATCCCGGCGTTGATCCCAATGCCCTGAGAGTGGGCCAACGCATCTGTGTTCCTGGGCCCATGCCCGGCCCTGAGCCTCGATGCCCCCAGGGATGGACGCTCTACACCATTCGCTCCGGTGACACCTTGTATCGCATCGCCCAGGAAAGAGGAACCACCGTCGCGGCGCTGCTCCGGGCTAACCCCGGTATCGATCCCAACGCCCTTAGGGTAGGCCAGCGCATTTGTGTTCCAGCGGCCGCTCCTGGTCCTGGTCCTGAGCCTCAATGCCCCCAAGGTTGGACGCTCTACACCATTCGCTCCGGTGACACCTTGTATCGCATTGCTCAGGAAAGAGGAACTACCGTCGCGGAGCTGCTCCGGGTCAACCCTGGTATCGATCCCAATGCCCTGAGAGTAGGCCAGAGAATCTGTGTTCCGGCAGCAGGCCCCGGTCCAATGCCCCAGTGTCCTGCAGGCTGGACGCTGTACACCATCCGCTCCGGTGACACCCTGTATCGCATCGCCCAGGAACGGGGAACCACGGTAAGAGCGTTACTAGACGCCAATCCCGGCGTTGACCCCAATTCCCTGAGGGTGGGCCAACGGATCTGTGTTCCTGGCCCTGAGTGTCCCACTGGATATGTGCCCCGTACCATTCGGGCTGGAGACACCTTGTATTCCATTGCCCGGGAGCTGGGCACTACCGTAGATGATATCCTAGATGCCAACCCCGGTCTTGACCCCGACGCCCTGCAAGTCGGGCAGCAAATCTGTGTTCCCAGAGGTAGATAGATTCGAAGCTCGAGAGAGGACTCACGGAACCAAAGTTTCGGGAGTCCTCTTGTTGATCTTGGCGGAGGAGGGACGAGAAGGAGAGCGAATATTCTGACAGAAGGCAAAATTGAGCGACTCCTCACTTGCCTTTGCTTGTGTCGAGCCGATTACAAACTCCTCGCTACACCGAGGAACAAAGGTGGTTTTGGATATGAATGGTTCCATGCCGCAGATCCCCTTGGGACAGCACACATTATCCCGGCTGATTCTTGGTGCCAATCCCATCAACGGAGGCTCCCATCTCTCTCGCTTCGTGGATGCCCAGATGAAGCGCTACTTCTCTCCAGAGCGGGTTCTAAAGCTGCTTACCCGTTGCCAGGAGTTGGGCATCAATACCTGGCAGTCAAATCCCGCTAACTTGGATTTGTATCGAGCCCATAGGCAGCAGGGAGGGCAGATGCACTACGTCTGTCTGGCCCAGGAGGATGAGTCCGATCCTCAGATGCTGGAACGGGCAGTGTCAGCAGGTACCATTGCCGTGGCCCATCATGGTGAGTTCACTGACCGGTACTGGAAAGGCGGGGAAATCCACCAAGTGCGGGATTACTGCAAGAAAATCAGGGATGCGGGAGTGCTTGTCGGGGTATCCACTCATATTCCCGAGGTGGTCAAGCATGTCATCGAGGAGGATTGGGATGTCGACTTCTTCATGTGCTGCGTCTATGAAAGGCATCGCACCCGGGAGGAGCTCCTTGCCTTATTGGGGCATGTCCCGATTCCCATTCCCGAGGTTTACTTAGAAAGCGATCCCCCTCGGATGTTTGCCGTGATGCGCCAGACGGAAAAACCCTGCCTAGCCTTCAAGATTCTTGCCGCTGGACGGTTGTGTGAAGATCAGGCCACGGTAGAAAAGGCCTTCCGGGAGACCTTTGCTCAGATTAAGCCCAATGATGGCGTTATCGTTGGGATGTATCCTGAATATGAAGATCAACCTGCCCTAAACGTCGAGTATGTCAAGAAGTATGGAGGCAATGGCGTCGCTTGTGAATAGAGCCAGAAGGAGACGTCAGCCTCCTTTTCACCCGAGGGAGGGACTTAGGTGCTGCGGGAGATACGTCACAAAGTAGATTTTTGTGTTATTGGTGGTGGTTTGGCAGGAATGTCTGCGGCCATCGCTGCGGCCCGCCACGGGGCCAAAGTACTCTTGATGCATGATCGGCCGGTGCTGGGAGGTAACGCCTCCTCTGAGGTGCGGATGTGGATCTGCGGTGCCCGCGGTGAAAACAACCGGGAAACGGGGATCGTCGAAGAGATTGCCCTGGAAAATCTGTATCGCAATCCAATGCTGAACTACTCCATCTGGGACAGTGTCTTGTACGAAAAGGTGAGGCTTGAAGAGAACATCACATTGCTCCTCAATTGCTCCTGTAACGATGTCACCATGGAAGGTTCTCGGATTAAGTCTGTGAAGGGATGGCAGCTGACTACCCAGACGTGGCATGTCGTTGAGGCTGATCTCTTTGCTGACTGCTCCGGTGACAGCATTTTGGCCCCCCTTACGGGAGCGGAGGTGCGATGGGGACGGGAGGCTCGCAGCGAGTTTAACGAGTCCATTGCACCTGAGGCAGCCGATGGGAAAACGATGGGGATGAGCTGTCTAATTCAGCTGCGGGAAACAGACCGAAAGCAGGAGTTTATTCCCCCGAGCTGGGCCTATAAGTATCCCACCGACGAAGACTTACCCCATCGGAGCCACGACATCGCGCCCTTGAATAATTACTGGTGGATTGAACTGGGCGGGGAACAGGATACGATCCACGACACTGAGGAGATTCGTGATGAGCTGTTGAAGGTGGCCTTTGGCGTTTGGGACCACGTCAAGAACTACGGGGATCACGGCGCCGATAACTGGATCCTAGAGTGGGTGGGATTCCTGCCGGGCAAAAGGGAAAGTCGTCGCTATGTGGGAGATCATATTCTCACTCAACATGACGTCAGGGCCGAAGGCCGCTTTCCTGATCTAGTAGCCTATGGCGGATGGCCAATGGATGACCACCATCCCGGCGGAATGAACTATCCCGGAGAACCGACGATCTTCCATCCGGCACCATCCCCCTTTGGGATTCCCTACCGCTGCCTTTACTCAAGGAATATCGAGAATCTCTTCTGTGCCGGACGAAACATCAGTACTACCCACGCTGCCTTAAGTTCCACCCGGGTGATGGCCACCTGTGCCACCGTGGGCCAGGCTGTGGGAACGGCAGCGGCCATCGCAGTTAAGGAAGGACTAACCCCTCGGGGTGTATACCAACACGAGATCCAACGGCTCCAGGAGACGCTAATGGATGACGATTGCTACCTGCCTTGGAAGGTGAGGCCCCAGCCTTGGCTAACCAGGAAGGCCTCACTAACGGCCAGCACCGGGGATCCTGAGGTAGTGCGCAATGGTATCGACCGTCCTGTGGCTGGTGCCGAGAATTGTTGGGTAGGCGGCCGGGGAGACTGGATTGAATACAGCTTCTCTGCTCCGGAAAAGATCTCCCGATTGCGGTTTGTTTTCGACAGTGATTTGAATCGACCGGAGAAAAATATGCCCTGTATCTACCCCCTGGACCAGCGAGAAGTAGGGGTGCCCCACACCATGATCAGGAAGTTTCGTGTGGAGATTAAGGACACTGAGGGCAATTGGCGAGTGGCTACTAGGGTAGAGAACAACTACCAAAGGTTGGTTAAGATCGATGTGGACTGTACAGCCCAGGCTCTGCGGTTTGTGCCCGAGGAAACCTGGGGTCTGGATCAGTTCAGAGTATTTGCCTGGGACATTTCCTAGGCTCGAATGCTTTGTTATGTGTTCAGGGCACCCTAAAAGGAGGGTGCCCTGAGGCAATTTTAGTACCTGCCTTGCATGTCTTGAAAGGCGTCCACAATTCCTACGTAGTACTCCGACTCCCTCCGAATGTGGTTGATTACTGTCTGAGCAACATCGTTCGCGGCTACTGCGGCACTCTCATCGATGATGCGGTCAAAGAGTGCGATGAATTCCTTACTTTCCAGTTTCGCCTCATGAATTAGGTACATGATTTCATCGAGCAGCTCGTAGCTAGGTTTTCCATGTAAGCGGGCTAGGGCTTCAATGTAGCGTACTGTTTCCGCTCGAGTCGCCCAAAGTCTTTTTTCCATTTCCAGCAATGCCGCAACAAATTCCGGTTCCAGGTCGTCGACAATATCCAGGATAACCGTTACATGTTCTGCCTCTTGAACCTTCCAGAACTCCGTCTCATCAAGAATGGGTATTGGCATGTGGCCCCCCAGATAGTACTCCACCGTCTGACTCTCCCTTCGGTCTGTCTCGTGCATCTGCTCACACCTAGGATATTCCGGCTAGGAGCCGTCGGTGATTGAAAATTCCCTGGGCAGATCCCTTGACCTTTACGTTACGTAAAGGTGTATGCTACAGTTGTCGGGAGGTGACACCGATGGAATATACGGTCAAAGAGTTAGCCGATTTAGCTGGCATCAGTGGACGAACTCTCCGCTACTACGATGAGATTGGCCTGCTAAGCCCGGGACCGTCAACGCCGCGGGATATCGCATCTACGGTCCCAGGGAAGTGGATAATCTGCAGCAGATTCTGTTTTATCGGGAGCTGGGCTTCAAGCTGGACAAGATCAAGGAGATTATCACTGATCCAGGTTTTGACGAACTGGAGGCACTACGGGAACATCGGAGGCAGCTTCTCGAAAGGCGGGAGCAACTGGATGCTCTCATTGCCAACGTGGAGAAGACCATTGTGGTTAAGGAAAGGGGAATGGACATGGCGGACCAAGAGAAGTTTGAGGGATTTAAGCGCAGACTAATTCAGGAGAATGAGAAGAAGTATGGTGAGGAAATTAGGAGCAGGTGGGGCGATGAGGCCATAGACCGGTCCTATTCCGTCTTTAAGGGGATGAGTAAGGCAGACTACGAAGACTTCGAGGCACTGAGTCAGCAAATCATCGACCTTTTGGTCCAAGCGGTACCCACCGAGGACCCCGGGGGAGAAGTTGGGCAAAGGATCGCCAAGCTCCATCGGGAGTGGATCACAAAGGCCTGGGGCAGTTACTCCCCGGAGGCCCATGCCGGTCTGGCTCGAATGTATGTGGACGACGAGCGATTTACCCAGTACTATGATCAGCATCAGCCAGGAGCTGCTAAGTTTCTGCGGGATGCCATTTTGATTCTTACCGGCGAGGACCGGTAGAGATACGATGTCACAGGGCCCGGCGTTGGCTAGATGCCGGGCCGCTGCTAGACTTCCATGATTGGGGGAATTACTATGAAGCGATGTCCCGATGACTACATCGGTCGCTGGTTTTCGGTACTCCATCGACTATCCCTGAGCCATATTTCCACGGAACTACAGGATCTCAACCTAGGCAGCGGCCAGATCATGTTCCTGTTGGAGCTATACCATCGTGATGGAGTGAGTCAAGGGGAGCTGTCGGCCTGCTTGAGTATCGATGGAGCCAATACCACCAGGGCGTTGAACAAGCTGGAGCGGGAGGGTTACGTCACTCGAGAGGTTGATCCCCAGGACAAGCGGGCCTATAGGGTATACCTGACGGACAAGGCCTGGAAAATACGAGCTCGCATCCACCAGTTGATGACCGACTGGGAGACGGCTCTGTTGGCAAACCTATCGGAAGAGGAAAGGGATACCTTTACCAAGTTGTTGAAAAAGGTGGGCCACACCGTAGCGGATAACTATCGGTGTTTGGGCTGCCATCTGGCCCGTTGTGATGACTGAACCAGGCCGCCGGATGATAAAATTGGAATTTCTTTTTTTCTCCGGATAGTTGCGCACGCAACTATCCTATGTTATGCTGACAAAGCAGAGTAAATTAGTAGGATTTAAGACATAAGGAGCTATTACAGATGCCAAATAACTTCTTAGCCATCAATAACCTGCATGTGCAAGTGGGGGAAAAGGAGATTCTTTCTGGATTAGATCTGGTGGTTAACTCCGGTGAGGTTCACGTGATTATGGGACCTAATGGAGCGGGAAAATCGACCTTAGCCAACGTGTTGATGGGTCATCCCAAGTACGAGATCACCGCCGGTGACATTTCTTGGCAAGGTCAGCGGATCAATGACCTGCGCACCGACGCCAGGGCTCGGTTGGGTATTTTCCTATCCTTCCAGTATCCCGAGGAAGTGCCGGGAATTACCCTAGAGAACTTCCTGCGCTCTGCCAAGGCCGCGATTACCGGGGAACCCATCAGCCCCTTGGAGTTTCGTCGGCAGCTGCGGGAGACGATGCAGCTTCTGGAGATGAAGCCAGAGTATGCCACTAGGTATCTCAATGAGGGCTTTTCTGGAGGAGAAAAAAAGAAGAGCGAGATTCTGCAGATGTTGGTTCTGCAGCCAAAATTGGCTATTTTGGATGAAACCGATTCCGGACTGGACGTCGATGCCGTCCGTATCGTAGCCGCCGGGGTGCAGAGCTACCAAAACAGCGACAACGCCATGATTATCATCACCCATCACAGCAAGATTCTGGAATATATTCGTCCGGACTTTGTTCATCTGCTGATTGATGGGCGCATTAGGACCAGCGGCGATGTCGATCTTGTAACGGCTCTGGAGCGAGACGGCTTTGATGCCTTTCGGCACTAATCGTCCTAGGGGAGGTGGCAATAGTGGAGTCTAATCGGAAAAAAACTTATGTTGCAGACATCAACCGAGAGGTTTTCGACCGCAAAAACCAGTTCACCTACAGCTACAAAACCGACAAAGGGCTGTCTCCCGAGATTGTGCTGGACATTTCTCGCCAGAAAAATGAGCCCCAGTGGATGACGGAGTTTCGGCTCAAGTCCTTGGAGATCTACCACAGTTTGGATGTGCCTCCCTGGGGTCCAGATTTGACGGGCCTAGATATCGAAAACATCGTTACCTATGTGCGGCCCAACACCCAGCTGAACTATACCTGGGATGATGTCCCGCAGGAGATCAAGGATACCTTTGTCGCTCTAGGGATTCCCCAGGCGGAACACAAGCTGCTAGCCGGCGTCGGAGCCCAGTATGATTCCGAGGTGGTGTATCACAGCATCCAGGACCAAATGGTCCAAAGAGGTGTCATCTACACGGATATGGAGACCGCGGTTAGAGAGTATGAGGATTTAGTTAGGGAATACTTCATGACCTTGGTACCGCCCCAGGACCACAAGTTTGCCGCCCTCCATGGCGCCGTATGGTCCGGAGGCTCCTTTGTCTATGTCCCCAAGGGAGTGCAGGTGGATATCCCACTGCAATCCTACTTTCGCTCCAACGCTCCGGGAGCGGGCCAATTTGAACATACCTTGATCATCGTTGAGGAGGGGGCCTGGCTTCATTTCATCGAAGGCTGCTCCGCCCCAAAACACTCTGTCAATAACCTCCACGCCGGGTGTGTGGAGCTCTTTGTCAAGGAAAAGGCCGGGTTGAGATACAGCACCATTGAGAACTGGTCGAAAAACATGTACAACCTCAACACCAAGCGCTGTGTCGTTGAGGCCAACGGCCGGATAGAATGGGTTTCCGGCTCCTTTGGCTCCAAGGTGTCGATGCTGTACCCCATGAGCATTCTCAAGGGGCAGGGGGCTAGAGCTGAATTTACCGGAGTGACCTTCGCAGGCGATGGGCAGTATCTGGATACAGGAGCCAAGGTGGTTCACGCCGCACCCTACACTTCATCGACCATTAACTCGAAGTCCATCTCCAAGGGAGGCGGTGTGGCGGTTTACCGAGGTCTTTTGAAAGTTAGCCAGCGGGCCCAGCATTCTAAGTCCACGGTATCCTGCGAATCACTGATGCTGGATAATATATCCCAATCCGATACCATCCCGGTACTGGATATCGCCACTGATGAAGTTGACATCGGCCACGAGGCGAAAATCGGCCGCATCAGCGATGAAGCCATCTACTATTTGATGAGTCGGGGGATTAGTGAAGAGGAAGCCAGGGCAATGATCGTCAGGGGTTTTGTCGAACCCATCGCCAAGGAGCTGCCTCTGGAGTATGCCGTGGAGATGAACAATTTGATTCAGCTGGAACTGGAAGGAACCATTGGATAAGGAGGATGGCTGTGGAGGTACAAGTCACAGAGGCGCTCAATACCCTTCCCGTTAGTACCTATCGGTGGCTTAAGCTCAACGCTTTGCACCTAGATAGGCCGATAAAGCGACGAATTTCGCCCTACCACAAACCTTACATTCAAAGGATGGGAGATGAAAGGGTCACCATCGCCCCGGTGACGCAGGTGAATGTCCAGGACTACCTGCCACCTATCCCTGGATTTGCCATCGACGCTGGTTATGGGGTGTCTGGAGAATTAGTTCCGATCGGAGAAACCCATTACAACTCCGGAGTGCTGGTCCATGTTCCCCAGGGACACTGGGCGGCGACGCCGGTGGAGATTGCCTACGGGATAGATTCGGACAATGACATCTTAGTGGATCACAATCTGATCGTGGCGGAGCGGGGAAGCCAGGTCACTGTGATTATTGATTACCACAGTGATCCTGTAACTCGGGGTTTTCACAGCGGCACAATGCGGGTCTACGCTCAGGCAGGGGCTCAGGTTACGGTGGTGAAAGTCCAACGGCTCAATGATGTCTCCCAGCATTTTGATTCGACTGTAGCCTATGTGGAGCGGGACGCCAAGGTGAGCTTTGTCCAGGTGGAGTTGGGTGGCCAGAATGCCGTCACCAGCTATACCAATAACCTCGGGGAGGCAGGAGAAGCTGAGCTGAATGTTCTCTACCTTGGGGATAAGGAGCGCCGCCTTGACCTGAGTTATCTGCTCAACCATATTGGACCCCGGAGTCTCAGTGATCTTGCAGTCCGGGGTGCCCTCAAGGACACCGCCAAAAAGGTGTTTCGGGGTACCATTGATTTCCACCCCGGGGCACGGCGAGCCAGGGGCAGTGAGGAAGAGTCGGTGTTGCTGCTGGATAAAGGGGTTAAGTCCGATGCTGTGCCCCTGCTCTTGTGCCGGGAGGACGATGTTCAGGGCAATCACGCCGCCAGTGCCGGTCAGGTGGATGAGACTCAGCTCTTTTATCTGATGAGCCGGGGATTTAGCTATTCCGAGGCCCTGAAATTGCTGGTGGAGGCCTCCTTCCGACCGGTACTGGAGCGGATACCTAACACCAGGCTAAGGGAAGCAATCGATGCTGAGATTCATCGGAGGTTGGTCAATGCAGCACTTTGATGTCAATGTCATTCGCAGGGATTTTGCCACTTTGGCGCAGCAGGTCAAGGGCAAGCCCTTGATCTACCTGGACAATGCCGCCACCACCCACAAACCCGATGGTGTCCTCCAGGCGATGAAGGACTACTACCAAAGGTGTAATGCCAATCCCCACCGGGGTGCCTATGAATTGGGGGTTACCTCAACGACCTTGTACGAAGGGGCCAGGGCTAGGGTGAGCCAGTTCATCAATGCCGCTTCCCCAAGGGAAATTGTCTTCACCAAGAATGCCACGGAGGCCCTAAATCTCATTGCTTTCTCCTACGGAATGTCCTTTGTGGGCCCTGGAGATGAAATTGTCCTTTGCATATCGGAGCACCACAGCAATCTCGTTCCCTGGCAGCGGGTAGCTAAGACTAGAAAAGCGGTCCTCAAGTATTTATATCTGAACAAAGATTACACTCTCGACATGGATCAGCTGGCCGCGACCATTACCGAGAAAACTAAAGTCGTCAGTATCGCTCACATGTCCAATGCACTAGGGACAATCTACCCCATCGAGGAGATCATCGACTTCGCCCACGCCAAGGGAGCTGTGGTGGTCATCGATGGAGCGCAAAGTGTGCCCCACAGCAAAGTCGACGTCCAACAGCTAGATGCGGATTTCCTGGTGTGGTCCGGGCACAAGATGTTGAGCCCCATGGGAATTGGAGTCCTGTATGGTAAGTTGTCGCTGCTGGAGCAAATACCGCCCTTTTTGTTTGGGGGCGAGATGATTGAGTACGTCCAGGAGCAGGAATCTACCTTTGCAGAGCCACCTTTGAAGTTTGAAGGGGGCACCCCCAATGTCGCGGGAGCCCTGGGTTTGGCGGCGGCCATTGACTACCTAGAAGCCATCGGGTGGGAGAATATCCAAAGCCACGAAAGGCGCCTTACTGCCTATGCCTTGGAGCAGCTGCGCCGCATCAATCATCTTCGGATCATCGGTCCCGGAGATGTTGAGAAGCAGGGCCCAGTGATTTCCTTTGTTCTGGAGGGATGCCATCCCCATGATGTGGCTACCATCCTGGATAGTTACGGCGTCGCGGTCAGGGCAGGGCATCACTGCGCCCAACCCTTGATGAGCTACCTACAGGTCCCCGCGACCTCCAGAGCCAGTTTTTATCTATACAACACCCTAGATGAGGTTGACAGCCTCATCGCAGCCATTAAAGAGGTAAGGAAGTGGTTAGGCTATGGCCCTTGATTCCATCTACACCGATCTAATCCTGGAGTATAGTCGCAGCAGTCACAACAGAAGGCGCCTGGAGCATCCCGATTGTTCGGAACGGGGACACAACCCCAGCTGCGGCGATGATATTACCCTGGAACTAAAGCTGGACAAGGATCGTATCGTCGAGGCAGCCTTTACCGGCCAGGGCTGTGCCATCTCCCAGGCTTCCACTGCGATGATGATTGACCTAATTTCCGGAAAGTCCCTTCAGGAAGCCAAGGCGATGGCCGATGCCTTCATTGCCATGATTCAGGGTCGGAACACTGACGAGGCTCAATTGAAAGTTTTGTCCGATGCTCTAGTGTTCAAGAATATCGCCAACCTACCGGCCAGGGTCAAGTGTGCCAATCTGGCCTGGCATACTTTGAAAATAGCCGCGGAGAAATCCATGGAGGAGAGCTAATTCTATGAGTCTAGCCGATGAGCAATACCTGAGGATCGCCAAGGATATCCTCACCAGGGGCTATTATGATCAGAATCGAACGGGAGTAGCCACCTACAAGCTGCCCCATCAGATCATGCAATTTGACTTAGAGCAAGAATTTCCGATTCTAACGACAAAGTATGTCCCCTTCAAGACCGCAGTTCAAGAGATGCTGTGGATTTGGCAGCAGCAGTCTAGCGATGTCACCTGGCTCCATGAGCGCAACATCCATATCTGGGATCATTGGACCGATGAAAACAACACCATTGGCAAGGGTTACGGATATCAAATCTCTAAGTATCGGCAATTGGACAAGCTCTTGGATACTCTGGTCAACAACCCCCAGGATCGGCGGATGATTGTGACTCTTTGGAACATCGAAGACCTGCCGGAGATGACCTTGCCTCCCTGTGCCTATGAGACGTTGTGGGATGTTACCGACGGGAGACTCAATTGTCTCCTGGTCCAACGCAGCGGTGACTGGCCCCTTGGAGTACCCTTCAACACCACCCAGTACGCAGTGTTGGTCCATCTCATTGCCCAGGTGGTGGGATTAAGGGTGGGGCGCTTCACCCATGTAATTAACAATGCCCATATCTATGAAAACCAGGTGTCCGGTATTACTCTGCAGCTGGAGCGAGCAGGGCAGGCCCTTCCCGCACCGAAGCTATGGATCAACCCGGAGGTATCGGATTTCTATGAATTTGACGTCTCCGACATCCAGCTGGTTGATTATCAGCACTTGGGTAAAATCCCGATGGAGGTATCTATTTAATGCTTTCCCTGATTGCCGCCGTGGATAGGCGCAATGCTTTGGGCAAGGACAACCGGTTGTTGTGGCACCTGCCCGCAGATTTGCAGCGGTTTCGCCGGCTTACCACCGGACACAAGATTATCATGGGCAGAAAGACCTTTGAGTCCCTCCCTGGGATTCTTTCCCATCGGCACCATCTGGTCCTGACGAGAAATAGGGGATACCCGGTAGACGATGATCGAGTTACTGTCCTGCATTCCCTGGAGGAGCTGTGGGAGCAGCTGGATCCTCAGTCGGAAAACTTCGTCATCGGGGGAGGGGAGATTTACCGGCTGCTGCTTCCCTACGCCGACAAAATCTACCTAACGGTGGTGGAGGGAGAGTTTGAGGCAGACACCTTTTTCCCAAAGCTAGATGATGGTGAGTGGGAAGTGGAATCCAAGGTGGCCCATCCCGCCGATGGGAAAAACCCATTACCCTATACCTTTATTGATCTTTCCAGAAGAAGATAGAAACTGTGCCTTTGACAGGCATTCTTCCGGCCAACGCTAAACCATGCCATCAAAGACCTCAATCCTTGAGCCCTGGGTTGCTTTGCCAAACCCAGCATGGATATGAGGTCTTTTTTCCATTTGTCGGCACTATCCTCACCAAGCCAGAGGCTGTCTAACATGGGAAACGCAACGAAGGCTTCACAAATAGTTAGACAGGGAAATGCACTTCCCATGATGAAGGTCACAGGGGACTGCATTGTCCCCAGGATAAATCTAGAAAAGGGCAAAGAGATAGAGAGATAGAAGGAAAGACACTTCTGGTTAGGAACAACAGTGGCGAGGAACATAGGAGGGGAGTATCAACATGCAATATCGTCCGATAGGAAAAACCGGCAAGAAGGCGGGAATCATCGGTCTTGGCTGCGAGCATCTGGACAGAAAGCCCTATGAGCAGGTGAGGGAGACTATCCACACCGCCTTAGATCACGGAGTTAACTATTTAGATATCTTCATGCCGGGCCGGGAAATACGAGAAGACATTGCCAAGGCCTTGGGAGACCGACGAAGGGATGTATACATCCAGGCCGCCATTGGATCAACGGATATCAATCAGCAATATGACATCAGTCGGGATTTGCCAACGGTGAAGAAATACTTTGAAGAGGCCCTTCGCCTCTATGGGTACATCGACTTTGGCATGCTCTTTTTCATCGATACCGAGGAGGATTTTGCTAAGGTCTTTGACGGAGGCATCGCCGATTACGCCCTCAAGTTAAAGGAAATGGGGGACATTCATCACATTGGCTTTAGCTCTCACAAACCGGATATCGCCAGGAAGGTAGTGGAAACTGGGCTTGCGGAGGTCATGATGTTCAGCATCAACTTGGCCTTTGACTTGGTCCCTACAGGCAGTGATGTTTTCGAGGCAATGGACAAGAGATGGGAAGGCTATGAGCTGAGCAGCCTAGATCCCGAAAGAGCGGAACTCTATGCCTTGTGCGAGCAGACTGGGGTAGGAATCAGTGTGATGAAAACCCTTGGGGCTGGGAAGTTGATTTCCCCTGAACACACACCCTTCTCCCGACCAATGACAGTCAATCAGTGTGTCCACTATGCGCTGAGCAGACCCGCTGTGTTTTCAGTACTTTTGGGGTGTCAGACCGGCAGCGAGGTCAAGGATGCACTAACCTATTTGAAGGCCGATGAAGCAGACAAGGACTTCACTCCCTTCCTCAGTGAACTGGAGGGGAACTTTACCGGGAAGTGCGTATACTGCAGCCACTGCCAGCCCTGTCCGGAAGAGATCGATATCGCTATGGTGAACAAGTACCTAGATATCGCCCTGTTGGATCAGCAAAGGGTCCCGGAGACCATCCGGCTGCACTATCACAGTCTGGCAAAGGGCGCAGATGCTTGCACAGCCTGCGGCAGCTGTGAAAGCCGATGCCCCTTCGAAGTTCCGATCATCGAAAACATGGAAAAGGCAGCGGCGCTGCTTGGCTAAAGGCCAGCCGCTGCCGATACAGGGGTTTCCCAGCGCTCAACAGCGGGCTGATGGGCGGTCTTCTGTCGGGGTTGCCGATTCAGAGGAAATACTACCATGGGCTGAGAGGGAAGGATTATTGATGAGTAAGGCAGTGGTACTGTATCAATCGAAGTACGGAGCCACTCAGAAGTATGCCCAGTGGCTGGCCGAGGCGTTGGGATGCAGCCTAGTAGAGACTAAGCAGGCAACCCGAGAGCAAGTGAGAGAATACGATGTTATCATCCTTGGTGGGGGAATATACGCGTCGGGAATTGCTGGGATTGGTTTTCTAAAGAAGCATCATGCTCACTTACGAGACAAGAGGATCGTAGTATTTGCCGTTGGCGCTTCCCCCTATGATAAGAAGGCAATGGCCCAGCTGAGGAATAGAAACCTGAAAGGTGCCATGGCCAATCTGCCGATTTTCTATTGCAGGGGTGCATGGAATGAAGAGGCGATGTCTTGGAAGGATCGGGTAATGTGTAACCTCTTGAAAAGAATGGTTGCCAAGAAGGATCCTGCCGCCTATGAACCCTGGGAAAGCGCCTTGATGGAAGCCATTGGATCCAGCCACGACTGGACCAGTAGGGAACAGCTTCAGCCAATTCTTGACTGGGTGAGGAATAAGGATTGAGGATAGGGTTAGAAATTGTGTCATCTACCCGGTGATCTTCTGTCAAGTTCTGTAGGCACTAAGGTTTCCGACCAGAAACCTTAGTGCCCTTGGCAGGGAAATGGGGGTTCATCACCTAACTGGAGAGGAGAAAGGTACAATCGAGATTCCAATCATAGCAGAGGATAACCATTTGTTGGTGGTGGAAAAGCCACCTAATCTTTTGTCCCAGGGAGACAGAACCGGTGATCCCGATCTGTTGACCTTGCTGAAGCAGGATTTGAAGGAGCGGTATCAAAAGCCAGGTAACGTGTATCTAGGCCTGGTGCATCGATTGGACCGCCCGGTGGGTGGGGTGATGGTTTTTGCCAAGACCTCCAAGGCGGCGGCACGGTTGTCTGAACAGATCCGCACCGGGAAGTTGATGAAGACCTATTTAGCTGTGGTCCATGGCAGGCCTAAACCCCAAGGCCGCTTGGTGCACTACCTGGTGAAGGAGCGACGCACCAATACAGTCCGAGCTGTGGGGAAGGATACCAAGGGGGCTAAGGAAGCGATTCTGGACTATGAGGTGTTGGACTGGAGGGAAGGATTGAGTTTGGTTAAAATCCAGCTACATACCGGCAGGCCCCATCAAATTAGGGTGCAGTTGGCGACCATCGGGTGTCCTTTGTTTGGAGACCAGCGCTATGGAGGCAGCCTCAGCAAAGTGGGTCAGCAACTAGCCCTGTGGTCCCATCAAATCGGTCTGATTCATCCCACTTTGCGAGATCAAAGGGTGTTCACCAGCTATCCCCACAGGACCACCTTTCCCTGGAATAACTTTGTGTTCGATTAAACTAAACGCCCTGCCCAATTACTGCAGAGGCGTTTTTTCGGTCTAGGTAGCATAACAATAGGGTGTAATCATGTCGCTAGAGTAAAGGAGTAGATCATGCAGGACCTGATTTTGGAGATCATCAATCAATATGGTTATTTTGGGATTTTCCTATTGATCACCATCGAAAACGTTTTCCCGCCGATACCATCGGAGATTATTCTTACCTTTGGGGGATTCTTGACTACATATACCGCCATGAGCGTGTGGGGCGTGGTCCTGGCGGCTACCATCGGTTCAGTGGCGGGGGCAATAATTCTCTATCTTATCGGGCGGATTCTCAATGCAGAGCGCCTGGCCCAGCTATTGAATAGTCGCCTGGGCAAGCTGCTCCGCTTGGACCCAGAGGATGTCAGGATGGCGGAACGATGGTTTGGTAGGCATGGAAACAAGGCAGTATTGCTGTGTCGCTGTGTCCCCATTGTCCGCAGCTTAATTTCCTTGCCCGCGGGAATGGCGAGAATGCCAATGGGCCCCTTCTTGAGCTTGACGGTCATCGGCACCCTTGTCTGGAATTCGGTGTTAGTCTGGTTGGGAAGAGCGGCAGGCAGTGCCTGGGAGACAATCGCTCGCTATGTGGATACCTACTCGATGATTGCCTTAGCCCTCTTGGTAGTGTTGGCTTTAGTGGTTGCTGCAATGTTCATCAAGAAGCGTTTCCTTCAGAGCAAATAGGGCGCCTGCGGCATCCTACTTATTGTCTTTGGCTGTTTTTCAACGCTGATGAGCGGTGGGCTGCAATAGAACTTCACATTGGGTGGCGAGAAATGGGTTTCATTAGGAAATTGTACCTAATTAGACACTGCCAGGCGACGGGACAGGAACCTGACAGCTTGCTCACTAAGCAGGGGATGGTTCAAGCTGATATGCTGGCAAAGTTCTTGCTAGACAAAGGGATAACTAGGATCGTGTCAAGCCCATTTGCTAGAGCCGTTGAATCAATTCGACCCTTGGCCACCAAATTATCCTTGGACATTGAACTGAACGATGATTTGGCGGAACGGAAACTCGCGGGCGTAGTCCTGGAAGATTGGTATAGTGAGCTTCGAAGGTCCTTTGATGATTTTGATGTTAGACTCCCGGGCGGTGAGTCTAATAGTGAGGCGATGATGCGAGGAAAGGCAGCCTTGGACCATATCCTAGGCTATCCCGATAGTAATATCGCGGTAGTAACACACGGGAATCTACTGGTTTTGTTGCTGAGATTATTTGATGAGGTCTATGGATTTGAGAACTGGGCAGCATTGAGTAATCCAGATGTCTTTGAGGTGACCATTGAAGACAAAGGAACTAGCGTCGAAAGAATATGGCCCATGTCCGAGGACTGTCCATGAAAGTAAGGTGAACTGGCCTTTAGAAGGAGAGTGAAGGCAGTTTCTGGTTACAGGACACAGCTAAGATACCCCCATGATATACCAGCCACCCCCTGGAGTGGCTTTCTCGTGTCTACGAGATATGGGTGACGGACAACTGCTGATCAACTCTCTCTACAAACAAGAAAAACCCCAGTAATGGGGTTCTATCTTTCCCTATGGTGCCGAAGGTGGGAGTCGAACCCACACCCTGTTGCCAGGACGGGATTTTGAGTCCCGCGTGTCTGCCAATTCCACCACTTCGGCTTATTTGTCTCTGTCGGCCGTTGAGCATGTGTTCCGCCGACGAGTTATATAATATCACAGGATGTTTAGATTGACAAGGGGTAAAATCAAAAAAGATTCCTGCGAGGAATACCCAGCATTCCAAGGGTTCTTCCCTTGCGGACCGGGTTTGCCAGTGATATACTAATATCGGTGTTAATCGGAATTGTTATTACTTATTGGGAACACGGGGGAGAAGGATATGGGTAAGAAGAGAGTTGGGTTTGTACGGAGGACCAAGCAGCGAGAACTTATTCTCCGGGTCCTACGAGGAACCACCTGTCATCCCACTGCCGATTGGATCTACCAGGAGGTTCGCAAAGAGCTTCCCAACGTCAGTCTGGGGACAATATATCGCAATCTCCGCTGTCTGCGGGAGATGGGGGAAGTCTTGGAGTTGTCCTATGGCAGTAGTTATAGTCGTTATGACGGCAATCCAGAGCCGCATTATCACTTTATTTGCAATATCTGTGGATCGGTCTTTGATGTCAACATGACGGTTATTCACGATCTCGAGAAGCTGGTTGCCGACGCCACCGGATTTGATGTCCGAGAACATCGCATGGAGTTCTACGGCTATTGTGATGACTGTACCGCGGAAGAACAGGATGGGAAGACTATGTGCCTGCAAGAAGATAGCCTCGGTGAAGATGTCCAGCAATTGCAGGCGAAGTGAGAAGGCATTAGATGCCGACTATAGTGTTGAGGTAGAATGGGGAATCTTCCGGCGGCGGCTCAATCGGTTTACTGCCCAGGTCTATATTGAGTCAGAGACGCCGGAAACGGTGTATGTTCCCAGTACCGGTCGGATGAAGGAGCTGCTGGTGCCTGGGGCCCCCATCGGTCTGTTGTATCGACCTTCGTCCAACCGCAAGACAGCCTACACCGCTGCCTTTGTTCGCCACGGAGAAACAATAGTCAGCATTGATGCCCATTTGCCTAATAAGCTGATGGGACAGTGGTTAACTGAAGGTAGATTGGCGCCACTACCGAGGATGGAGCAGGTGAGGCCGGAGGTTGGCTTTGGCTCCAGTCGCTTTGACTTCGCCGGCTATAGCGGTCAGCGCCAATACTTAATTGAGGTAAAGTCTGTGACCTTGGTGGAGGATGGGGTGGCCATGTTTCCCGATGCCCCCACCAAGAGGGGAGAGCGTCACATCCGGGAACTCATCACCGCTCTCGACTATGGCCTTCACGCAGTCGTTGTGTTTGTCATTCAACGGGGAGACGGCAGGGTATTTACTCCCAATGCTGCCAGCGATGAGGATTTCGCCAGGGCAGTGCAGGAGGCCCATGCTGCCGGAGTGCAGTTCTTGGCCTATCGGTATGAGGTTACCACCGATAGAAGCCAGCAAGAGGTTCAGATACGTTTGGCGGGACAAGTACCGGTAGAAATATAACTGAGATGAAAGGGGCGGATCGCATTTGCGACCCGCCCCTTTGAACTTGTGTGCCCGGCAGTGTAAGTGGCTATAAGTCGAAGGGCAGGCCTTCGGGTGATGGCCTCTCTCCAGAGATTCATCGAAGAGGAACTGAAGCTCAAGGTCAGCAGAGACAAGAGTGCGACAGAGCCTGGAGACGAGAGTATCTCGGCTTTGGCTTTTACCGCAGACCGAATGGACAGGTACGGTTGCGATTAGCCCACAGAAGCCTTACGGCGACTTAAGTCGAAGCTGAGGGAGCTAACCAGCCGCCGCTGGTCTATTGCCATGAGCCGGCGCATCGAATTGGTGAACCGGTACCTGCGGGGATGGCTCGTATACTTCCGCATAGCCGACGCCAAAGGCCATCTGGAACGC